>DATARE010000197.1:0-6236 GCA_036264295.1 Micropepsaceae bacterium
TGCGAATGTCTTGGATACCTACTCGGTCACTCAAATCAGGGCAAAGGCCCGTGCCATTGGCTTTGTGACGTCGATCAAACAGGGCAGGCTTGTGGTTCCGGACGATCGAAAGGGCCGGAAGGCGCTTTTGAGTTTCCTGCTGAACAAGGTCTACAAAGGGCCTATCGATCAACGCCTTCAGATCACCAATTCCAATCGGCTCCTCTAATCGCCTGGATTGCACCGTTAGGGCGATTGTAGCCATTCCAAAGCCTTAGACGCCATTGGCGTCTTTTTTCTGGACATATGGGCGCCATTGGCGTATATACTGGCAATGGCAGCGAAGCCCATCACCATTGCGGAAACGCCCTTTTTTATACGTCAAGCGCGTGAGGTCTGGACCGAGGAGGAGCGCGAGGAGTTCGTGATTTTCATCGCCGGTAACCCTGAGGCCGGGGATGTGATCCCCGATACGGGCGGCGTCCGCAAAGTGAGATGGAGCAGGGCAGGGACAGGTAAGCGCGGCGGTGTGCGGGTGATCTACTTTTACCACGACCCCGGCAGGCCGCTCTATCTGCTCATGGTGTACGCAAAAGGCCGGCAGGAAAATTTGAGCCCCGATGAGAAACGCGCCGTTCGCCAGTTGGCATCCGTTCTCAAGGGAAAGCAGTGAAATAGAAACAAGGTGAGCCAATGAGCAAGTTCGGAAAAGAATTGATCGAAAGCCTCCAGCAAGCCGCGGCGCATGCCAGCGGCCGCAAGGTCGCCGGTCTTCGCACGACGACCATCGAAGCGCCCGATGTGCGCGCCATTCGGCGTTCGCTGCGTCTATCGCAGCACCGCTTCGCCACGCTTTACCGGATTCCGCTCGCCACCCTCAAAAACTGGGAGCAGGGGAGGCGGGCACCGGACGCGCCCGCTGCGGCCTATCTCCGTGCCATTCAGCGGCGGCCGAAAGAAGTGATGGAAGCGGTCGCAGGATGAAACGCTAAGGCTGCGCGACGCCATCGCCGTCGAGAAGGCCGGATTGCGCGTGGAAAAGAAGAAGACCTCGGATTTTCCAATTCCGGAGGAACTGAAGGAGAAATTCCGCAAGGATGCCCGTTTCAAGGCGTTTGAGGCGCTGACGCCCGGGCGACAAAGGGGCTACCTGCATCATTTTGCTGCGGCCAAGCAGCCGGCGACGCGCGTCGCAAGGATTGAAAAAGCGAAGACGGCAATCTTCGAAGGCAAAGGGTTCTTGGAACGCGTCTGACGTCGGGCTCAACGTTCATCGAGAGACCGCGCGACACGGAATCCGTCGGACCAGGTTTGCTCCTCTTTGCCATTTCCAATGCGGGCGGCCGCACGAACGTCACCGCCATAATCTTCCCACGATCCGCCACGCATCACGCGGCCCGAACAGTTCGCGCCGAGAAAGGGTTTACCGTCGGCCGGGTGGGCGGCGGTGTATTCATCGGACCAGCAGTCCTCCACCCATTCCCAGGCGTTGCCGTGCATATCGTAGAATCCCCATGCATTGGGAGAGAAACTGCCGACCGCGATCGTTCGTTGGCGATTTGGTCCTTCAGGCCCGCCATTATAACCCGTGCTGCCGTCGTAATTTGCCTGAGTGCTCGTTATTGTATCGCCGAAGGAAAACGCAGTCTTAGCGCCCGCGCGCGCAGCATATTCCCATTCGGATTCCGACGGCAGGCGATAGTGCTTGCCGGTTTTTTTGTTAAGCCAGGTTATATAGCCCTCGACGTCGTCGAAGCTCACCCCTATGACCGGTTGCCGACCGCGTCCCCACCCTTGATCACCGGGCTTGAATCCACCGCATCCGCCGTCGGCAACGCATGCGTCCCATTCGGCAAAAGTGACTTCGTACTTGCCGAGCGCAAACGATGGCACGGTCGCGCGATGCTGTGTCTCCGCACCGCGGTACATTTCCGAGGGTGGGGAGCCCATTGTGAATTCTCCCGCGGGCACCACCACCATCTCCGGGCATTCTGAGCAGTCCTTTACACCCGCGCCTGTGCTGCCGGGTTGCGCGCACCCGGCCATTGCAGCCGCCGCCAACGCGGCGAGCAAGGAAGATACGTACTTCATGGCGATGCCTTGGTGTTCGCGCTCGCGGCGATGATGCCGTCGAGATTTCCGTATTCACCCGGCTGAACGAGTTGGTAAAAGCCGCTCACCTTCAGATGCACGGTCACGGGCTTGCCGCCCTGATTTTGCAAATACCAGCCATGGACGCCTTCGAACGGTGCAACCAGGGAGCCAGCGTCCTTGACCCCTGTTTTCTGAGCGTATTCGGCAATCTTGGCTTTTTCCCCTTCGGGCCTTGGCCATGTTTCGCCGTGGAAGTCGTAATAGAACCATTCTGGGTTCTCGAAACCCTCGACAGTCCATGAATAGACGATGCTGTCGCCGGCCTTCATCTGCACCTTGTATTCGAGCTCGCCGTCCGGCGGCAGCGGGATGTCAATTGTATCCGCGCGGAATGAGGCTGCGGCGGGCCGTGCTGCGGAACCACCGCCCGTGGGCGCGACCGCCGCCACTGTTATAGGCTGGGCGGCCGCGATATTGGTTAGTCCCGTCAGCTTTCCAAAGCCTGTGACGTCATAGCCGTACTCGGCCGGCAGGAAGAGGCAGAACATGATCACCGTTGCGACGGCCGCCGCGGCAAGGGCGAACGCCGCGAGCCTGCGGATGGGCATAGCGATCGGCGTCGTTTCCTGAAGAGACATCTTAGAATCTCCCGTTGGTAAGATAAGCGGTGAGTTGGTATTCGATGAGGGCAAAACCGGCCACCATGATGAGCACATTCGCCAACACCGCATTGCGCGTGAAACTTGGCGACTTCCGCCACACGATGATCAAAGCGAGAATGACCGACAACGCGAGCAACTGTCCGAGTTCGACGCCCACGTTGAATGAGATCATGTTGGTTAGAAGGCCGTTCGGTGACAGTTTGAGCGCCTGCAGTTTCGTCGCCAGGCCGAACCCGTGCACCAGCCCGAAACCTAAAACGGCCGCTTTTGTGTTCGGCTGAAACCCAAAGAACGCTTTGAAGCCGCCGAGATTGTCGAACGCTTTGTAGACCACCGAAACGCCGATTAGCGCGTCGACGAGGAACGCGTTGACGTCCAATCCCATCAGCACACCTAAGAGGAGTGTGATGCTGTGCCCGATGCTGAACATGGTGACGTAGAGCGCCACATGGGTGAGGCGATAGAGGAAAAAGATGACACCCAGAATGAACAGCAAATGGTCGTAACCCGTAACCATGTGCTTTGCGCCCAGATAGATGAAGGGCATAATTTGCGGGCCGCTGCTGGCCGCAACGAATGCCGCGTCTTTGCCGCCGATGCCGTGGGCAAACACGTCCGTCCAAAGCATCAAAAGCGGAACCAAAAGCCCGGGAAGCGCGAGCCGCGGCCATCCCGCGAGCGGCTTTAGCTTTCTCATAGCAATTCGATCTCCTCTCTCTCGATCACACCGATATCCGCATTATACATACGCATTTTCGCCTCCATTCCCTCGCTTGCGTTTTCGCCGCATATTGATCTTTACGGATTTCAATGCGGGTGTATTGCCCACACCATGAACAGCGTCGTGAGAACACATATGCCGGCGAAAAGAATTACCGGGCCAACCCCAAGAGGCGTGCCTCTTTTCTTCCGCATGCGATTTATTCTGCCGGTCCAAAGATAGGTTCCTTGTCGGATCCGCTCCGCATTTGATCCGCTGCCCGCCCATCCTGCTGACGTCTGTGTC
The DNA here is from genome assembly GCA_036264295.1 of Micropepsaceae bacterium. Lineage (GTDB taxonomy): Bacteria > Pseudomonadota > Alphaproteobacteria > Micropepsales > Micropepsaceae > CAIYRG01. The sequence continues at coordinate 3,742 of DATARE010000197.1, forward strand.
GCCGGCGCAGCACGAGACCGCAGATTGCGGGGAGCACGAAGAGCGTGAGAGCTGTGGAGGTGATAAGTCCGCCGATCACCACCGTCGCAAGCGGCCGTTGCACCTCAGCCCCCGTCCCGGTCGCGATCGCCATCGGTACAAAGCCCAAGGACGCGACGAGGGCAGTCATGAGAACCGGCCTCACACGTTCCAGTGCGCCACGAAGGACCGCTGTATTAACCGCTTCGCCCATTTCAAGGCGGCGCCGTATCGAGGCCATGAGGACGAGTCCGTTGAGAACCGCAACGCCGGACACGGCAATGAATCCCACAGCCGCCGAGACCGAAAAGGGGATATCGCGAAGGGCAATTGCGAACACACCACCGGCAACCGCCAGCGGCACAGCTGTGAACACGGTGAGCGCGAGCGCCGTGCTCCCGAGCGCCATGTAGAGCGCGGCAAAAATCAGCACGAGGCATACGGGAATCACGATCTCGAGACGCCGCACGGCTTGCTGAAGATTTTCGAACTGTCCGCCCCATTCGAGGTATGAGCCCGGCGGCAGTTTGACGTCGCGCGCGATCCCAGCCTGGGCTTCATCGACAAAGGAGCCGATATCGCGCCCGCGCACGTTCGCCTCGACGAAAATGCGCCGTTTGCCGTTGTCCCGGCTGATTTCGTTCAAACCCTCCGAGAAACCGAACGTCACGACCTGCCGCAAAGGGACGGACCGGCGCGGGGTTCCGGGCATCTCCGGCAGCATGATCGGGAGGGCACCGAGAGCTTCGAGATCATTTCGCTGCGCGTTGGGCACGCGCACCATGATCTCATAACGCCGGTCTCCCTCGAAGACGAGGCCCGCCGGACGCCCGCCAAGCGCAGCCCCCACCGTATCCGCCAGAGCGCGCATCGTCAGGCCGTAACGGGCAATCGCGTCACGATCGAATTTGATATCGAACGTTGGAAACCCTTGCGTTTGTGCGATGCGCAGATCGGCAACGCCTGGCGTTTTGGCAAGCACCGCCGCGACACGGCGCGCCGTTGCGCCCATGACGTCGAGATCGTCGCCGAATACAGCAACCGCCACGTCGCTACGGACGCCGCCGATCAATTCATTGAAGCGCATCTGAATCGGCTGCGTGATATCGAAACCGTTCCCGACGATCGGTGCGGTGACCTGCACGATCCTTTTCAGGACATCATCCTTCACCCGGACGCCCGTCGGCCATTGCGATTTCGGCTTGAGCATTACGTAATTGTCCGATGCGTTGGTTGGCATGGGGTCGGCGGCGAGACTGGCCGTACCGGCCTTCGAGAAGACCAGACCCACCTCCGGGAGCGCCATGATCGCGCGCTCCAAAGGAAGATCGAGCTTTACGGATTGCTCGACAGAGGTGGACGGAATACGTACCGAAGAGAGATTGAAATTGGTTTCGTCCAGCGTGGGCATGAACACGCGGCCGATAAAGAAGAAAGCGAAGACAGCCGCCGCGAAAACCGCCACGCCGCCGGCGATAAAGGGCAGGGGATGCGCAAGCACTTGCCGCAACCGCGGCTCATAAAGGCGCTTCGCGGCACGGATGAAGCCGACCTCGGTTTCCGCAACTTTGCCGCGCACCAGTAGGGCCACCATCGCCGGGACGAAGGTCAGCGACAGGACGAAGGCCGAGCTGAGTGCCAGCATCAGCGTCATCACCATCGGGGAAAACATTTTGCCTTCGACGCCCTGGAAGGTCAGACACGGCACAAAAACGAGAAAAATCACGATCTGACCGTAGACTGTGGGGCGCACCATTTCCTGTGAGGATCGAACGGCTTCCTCAAGCCGCTCCTTTTCTGTCAGCACGCGGCCTTCGTGTTTCTGCCGTTCCGCAATGCGCCGGAGCGTGTTTTCCACGATGATGACGGCGCCATCGATGATGAGCCCGAAATCAAGCGCACCGAGGCTCATGAGATTGCCGGAAATGCCGAGCGCATTCATTCCCGTCGCACTCATGAGGATGGAGAGAGGGATGACGAGCGTCGCGATGCTGGCGGCGCGTGCATTCCCCAAAATGAGAAAAAGCGTGATGATGACGAGCAGGGCCCCGATCGCGAGATTTTCGACCACCGTTGTGATTGTGGCGTTTACAAGCTGTGAGCGGTCCAAAGCCACGTTGGCAATGATTCCGGGAGGCAAGTTGTTCGTGATCGTAAGAAGCTTGTCGCGGACCGCGCCAGCGACGGTGCGGCTATTTTCCCCGGCCAGCATGAGCGCAGTTCCGATCACCACCTCATAGCCATTTTTGCTCGCAGCACCGCGGCGGAGTTCCCCACCGATACGAACTTTCGCGACGTCATTCACGGTTACCGGAACACCGCCACGGGTTGCGATGACGGCCCGGCCGATTTCGTCCATGGAACGGATACGAGCATCCGCGCGAACCAAATAGGCCTCTCCGGCACGCTGGATATAATTTGCCCCCACGGAGAGATTGGCATCCTCCAAGGCCTGGGCGATATCCGAATAAGAAAGA
>DATARE010000046.1:0-4869 GCA_036264295.1 Micropepsaceae bacterium
TGAGGAGGCGCCGGCGATATGCAGCGAGAAGATCGCCAGATCCATGGCCGGGCCGGGCGAGCCGGTGGTGGAGAGCGGCGCATAAAGCGTCCAGCCACCGCCGACGCCCATACCCGCGGAATCGCCTTCCACGAACATGGAAAGCACCAGCAGCGCGAAGCTGAAGGGCAAAAGCCAGAAGGAGATGTTGTTCATGCGCGGGAAGGCCATGTCCGGCGCCCCGATCATCAAGGGCACCAGCCAGTTGCCGAAGCCGCCGATCATGGCCGGCATGATCATGAAGAACACCATGATCAGGCCATGGCCGGTGACGAAGACGTTGAAGGTGTGCGGATCCTTGAAGATCTGCATGCCGGGCTCCATCAGCTCGGCGCGCATCATCACCGAAAGGAAGCCGCCGATGAGCCCCGCGCAAATGGCGAAGATCAGGTACATCGTGCCGATGTCCTTGTGGTTCGTCGAATAGACGTACCGGCGCCAGCCATGGGGATGTGCTTCGTGGCCCGCATGGGCTGCCGCACCGTGAGTGTCGTGTGCACCTGCCATGGCGCTACCTCGCTTCCTTGGATTAATGAGCCGCGGCCAGGCGCGTGGGCGCGCCGGCCTGGGCGAATTTGGTTTTTGCTTCCGCGACCCACATGTCGAATTTTTCCTGACTGACGACATCGACCGTGATGGGCATATAGGCGTGCCGCGCACCGCACAGTTCGGAGCACTGGCCGTAATAGGTGCCTTCCTTCTCCGCCTTGAACCAGCTCTGGTTGATGCGGCCCGGAACGGCGTCGATCTTCACGCCGAAGGCCGGGATGGCCCAGGAGTGAATGACGTCGGCGCCGGTGGTGATCAGCCGTACGGTTTTGCCGACCGGCACGACGACATGGTTGGTGGTCCCCAGCATGCGCGGCGGGCCATCGGGAACGGCGGGCTGCGAGCGGCGATCGGGAACGATCTGCGCGTCGAAGGTGAAATTGCCGTTGTCGGGATATTCGTAGGTCCAGAACCATTGTTTGCCGATGGCCTTCACGGTAATGTCGGAAGGCGGGATCACGTCTTCGAAATAGAGCAGGCGGAAGGACGGGATCGCGATGGCTACCAGGATCAGCACCGGCACCACCGTCCACAGCACTTCCAAGAGGGTGTTGTGCGTGGTGGCCGAAGGCGTCGGATTGGCCTTGGCGTTGAAGCGCAGCATGATCCACACCAGAAGCGCCAGCACGAACAGGCACACCGCGGTGATGATGTAGAGCACGAAAGTGTGCAGATCGATGATATCGCGCATGCGCTCATCGCCGGCCGCTTGCAACCCCATCTGCCAGTTCACCGGCTGGGCCGATGCGCTAACGGCAAAAGACAGCATCGCCGTGGTGAGCAACGCCGTAAACGCGCCGAGTTTTCGGATCATGAGGCCCCTCATTTGGACTAGCTGCCGGCGGATGGGGCTCTCCCTCCCTCATCCCTGGCTCGCGCAGAAGAATCGTGGGTGGGATTTAGGCGGGCGGGGCCTCCCGAGTCATTGCGACGTGATGCCACGTAGGGGCGTTATCCCCTGTTGCCACCTGATTTTCTTTCCTTTGGCGGGAGAGGTGACGGGGGCCCGCCGCATGCCTATATAGGCAGGACATCACTGCCGTTTTTGTTGCGGCGCAAACAAGGGCCACGCCCATGACCAGCCACGAAGATTTGTTTTTCACCCAGACCGGCATGGAAAGAGGCCGCGTGCAGGACCTCGTCGACCGTACGCTGCACAAGGCAGATGATGGCGAGCTGTTCCTGGAATATCGCCAGACGGAGAGTTTTTCCTTCGACGATGGGCGGTTGAAGGCGGCCACCTACGATACCACCCAGGGCTTCGGCTTGCGCGCCGTGGCGGGCGAGGCCACGGGTTACGCCCACGCCTCGGAGCTGTCGGAAGCCGCTATCGCACGTGCAGCAGACGCGGTGAGCGTGGTGAAGCTCGGCCATTCGGGCGAGCTGGCCGCCGGACCGGCGCGCACCAACATCCATCTTTACACTGACAACAGCCCGCTCGATTCGGCCCCCTTCGACGTGAAGGTGAAGCTGATGGCGGAAATCGACGCCTATGCCCGCAGCAAAGACCCGCGGGTGAAGCAGGTCTCCTGCTCGCTGGCCGGCGAATGGCAGGTGGTGGAGATCATGCGCCCGGGCGGCGAGGCCTATCGCGATGTGCGCCCGCTGGTGCGGATTTCCATTTCCGTGGTGGTGGAAGAAAACGGCCGCCAGGAGACCGGCTATTATGGCGGCGGCGGCCGGCGGGCCTACACCGATTATATCGCGCCCGATTATTGGCGGGCCGGCGTGGACGAAGCCTTGCGCGGCGCGCTCGTGAATCTGAAGTCCATCCCCGCCCCCGCCGGCGAAATGACGGTCGTGCTTGGCCCTGGCTGGCCGGGCATTCTGCTGCATGAGGCGGTGGGCCACGGGTTGGAGGGCGATTTCAACCGCAAGAAGACCTCCGCCTTCGCCGGCCTGTTGGGCCAGCGCGTCGCTTCCCCCGGCGTCACCGTGGTGGATGACGGCACTATCGCGGAGCGGCGCGGCTCGCTCACCATCGACGACGAAGGCACCCCCACCTCGCGTACGGTTTTGATCGAGGACGGCATCCTGAAAGGCTTCATGCAGGACCGCATGAATGCGCGTTTGATGGGTGTGGCGCCAACGGGAAACGGCCGGCGCGAATCTTTTGCCAGCCAGGTGATGCCGCGCATGACCAACACCTACATGCTGGCCGGCGACCGCGCGCCGGAGGAGATCATGGCCTCGGTCAAGAACGGCATCTATGCGGTGCAGTTCGGCGGCGGCCAGGTGGACATCACCTCGGGCAAATTCGTCTTCTCCTGCACCGAGGCCTATCGCATCGAGGATGGCAAGGTCGGCGCGCCCATCAAGGGCGCCACCCTGATCGGCAACGGCCCCGACGCGATGACGCGCGTCTCCATGATCGGCAACGACATGAAGCTCGACACCGGCGTGGGCACCTGCGGCAAGGCCGGCCAGAGCGTGCCAGTGGGCGTAGGCCAGCCGACGCTGCGCATCGATCGCCTGACGGTGGGCGGCACGGCGGCGTAACCGGGAGCTGCGCGCGGCCGGGCGTCACACGCCTGTCATGAAAGGCGTGCTACGGGCCTTTGTTTTTCGTGCGCAAGGACGTGCCCGTGTCCGCTCTTCGTCACGCTGTCGGCCGTCTGCTGCCGCAGAAATACAAGCTGCTGTATTTCGTGCGCAAAAAGGCCAAGCGCCGCGGCCGCCCCATCGAGAAGATCGTGCTGCGTCTGTTGTGCGATCCCGCCAGGGTGGCCATCGACGTGGGCGCCAATATCGGCACCGTGTCCTATTTCCTCTCCCGCTATTGCCGCGAGACCCATGCCTTCGAGATCAATCCGCTCCTGGCGGAAAAGCTGAGGCGCGCGAAACTGCGCCACACGGTCATCCACGAGATCGGGCTTTCGGATTGCGCCCGCACCGCGCGGCTGCGCATACCGGTTGCCGCTTATGGGCCGGTGTTCGGCAACGCTACCATCGAAGCTGCGAACGATCTGGACGCGCGGCCCGTCACCGAACTCGACGTCACCGTGGCGCGGCTCGACGATTTCGCCATCGCCGATGTCGCGATTCTCAAGATCGACGTCGAAGGCCACGAACTGCCGGTGCTCTTGGGCGCGGGCCGGCTGCTCGCCCGCGATCATCCGAGCCTGATCGTTGAAATCGTCGAGGACAACAATGGCGTCTCCTTCGCGCGGATTCTGGAATTCCTGAAATCGCTTTCGTATCGCTGCTACCGGCTGTCGGACAACGAGCTGTTCGAAGTCACCGCCGCGCAGAACCGCAAGGGCGACAATGATTATTATTTCCTGCTGCCCGCGGTCGCCGCGCGCGTGAATGCCGCCCTCGCCGCGCCCTGAACCGATCGCTCAGTTCCGCACCATCGGAAACAGCGCATAGGCGATCTGTCCCACCAATCCGATGGCGCCGTTGGGCGAGGCAAAGGATTGGATGAACGCTTCCGGCGTGCGCGAAAGCACAAACCAGGCGAGCGCCATTTCCGCGAGCATGAGCAGGACGAACGCGACACCGCCCATCACGAGGCGCAAGCCCGCATGTTGTGGAATGGACATGCGCCGCAGCAGCGCGCCGCACGCGATCCACGAAATCACCAGCATCAGCGGCAGTTCGATCAGGACCGCGCCGGTCTCGCCCAGATGCGGGATGACATAGAGGACGCGCAACGTGCCAAGAAGAAATCCCGCCGCGAAGACGATCGCGAAATACCAAAATCCTGCCAGACTCGCGTTGCGCATGGGCGAATGTACAGAGCCGCATCTCCATAACGCCACCGGGCACGATTTCGATTGCCGCGATTTAATGGGCCTGACGCCTACCCAACACCATTGTCATCCCGGGCGAGCGCATTCGCGCGAGACCCGGGACCCACTGGGACAGCGGCGCCGTGGGGTCGGATTGCACCCATTCAGCATGGCCGGGCCTCATCCTCCGCGTGTCGTCGTCCTCATCCTGAGCCTGTCGTCACCCTCATCCTGAGCCTGTCGTCGCCCTCATCCTGAGCCTGTCGAAGGATGACCCGGCCATCCGGCGTGTCCACGCGGCGAATGAATCAGGGCACACAGATATTGTGCTGCCGGCGCAATGTCCCCTCCCCGAACCCGTCTACGTGGCTAACGCCGCTTCGCCGCGGTTCGACCCTCCCTCAAGGGGAACGTTGCGTAATTCTGGACCGTGCGCCGAAGAGTGAATATTGGCAGGCCTGGGGAGGATTTCGATTTGTTTGTTCGGTGCGATTGCGCTCGACTGTGAACGCGGCCAGCGCTTTGGGATCAAGTGGCGGCGAGAACA
>DATARE010000114.1:0-5907 GCA_036264295.1 Micropepsaceae bacterium
CCGGCAAGGGCTTTCGCGCCGCCGATGGCGATGCCCATTTGCAAGCCCGCCGTATACCCCGCCGCAATTGCGCGATGGAATTCGTCATCGCTATGCCCCGCTCCAAACGCCAAAGCCGTGGGAATTACCACGGAGCCGGGCGTCACGCAGGATGCGAGATGAATATCATCGCATTCCGAAAGTCGCGCGATGGAAGCGCTGCCGGCTGCCATTTCTGCCGGGCCGGCGCGGCTATAGAGACGTGAAAGGGCTTGGCCTTCCTTTGTCTTTAACCCTGCCAGCAAGGCAACCAAAGTGTCTTTGACATGCAGATCGACCACGTCTGCCGCAAAAGGCGTCTGTGTCAGACGTTCGGCCCAAGACCGCAATGTCACGGTGAATCGTCCAGGACTGCGCCGGCGAGAGCCGCGCCGCTCCATGGCACACCATCTATGGTCATTCCAAGCGTGAGGACAAACAGCGGTGCGTGCACCGGTGCGGCGTCCTTCGATGATGCGATCACAGCGAGAGGGCGTGTGCCGACCGCGGCTTCCGCCAGCCAGCCGCTGATTTGCGCATCGCGAATTTCAGTCATTGCCGTGCTGATCTGATTTGACAGCGGCTTGGCTGGATCCATTTGCGCAACAAAGGTTCGGAACCATGCGTCGGCACGTGCAATGGCGGCGAGGTCGCGCGCGTCCGAGGAATAGGTCTGCGTGTGCCGGATCCACGCACCCTTGTACGCGACGGTGGCGCGAATCGCGAAACGCCGGCCCAAGGGGCGAGTTCCCGATAAACGCAAGAAGCGGCGATCCTTATCCAGATCGGGCGCAATGGCGATATAGGCCTCCTCCGCGCCATGCAGCCGCGCCTGTTTCTCGATCATGCCAACGGCGGAGCCCACATCGGTCGAGGCGTTGAGTTGCAGGCCGGTGAGCGCGCCATTCGCAATATTTTCCGCGTGCAGAAGAAGCTGCCGCTCGACTCTATCGATAGGTGCGCGCGCCGCCGCAAAAACCTCCGATGCGTCGACAATTTCGACGCCGGGCAATGCGGTCGAGAGTTCGCCGTAAAGGCCGGCAGGAAAATCGTCCAGCTCCAGAATGCCGACGCGCCGCACGTTGCCGGCCGCCAGACGCTGCGCAAGCACGGTGCCGGGCGTCGGCGACGTAACAAGATCGCCGACCGGCTTGACCGACTGAATCCAACTGCCCACGCGCTTGGAAAGCGTGGTCGCAAACACTGGCTCGCCACGCAGCGGCATGAGAAGAATGCCGTCGGCCCAATAGGGCGAGAAGGCGGTGAGATGAGACACCGCTGCCGAGCGCACGAAATTGGTGTAGAGGATTAAAGCATCCAGATGCGCCGTTGCCATTGCCGCTTGCAGGCGTTCGATCCGCGCGTGCAATTGCGAGATTGGGATTTCATCGGCATCCCAGGCCATCAAGCCGCGTCGCATGGTGGGCTCCTAATTGGCCGGAACGGCAAACAGCTCGCGTGGGGTCTTGGTGAGGATTTCCGCGCCGTCCGGCGTCACGATCACCGCGTCGCCCAGAACCATATAGCCAACGGCCGGGTGATAGGTATTGGGGTGAACGATCAGCGTCATGTTTTCTTCGATCGGGGTCGTCACATTCTCGAGCAGATGCGGCTTGGTGTCGGCAAACAACCCAAGCCCATGCCCGCGAACGCGCGTGTACGCATCGGTGACATATTCGCCGAGACCGTGGGCGCGGAAAATCTCATTCTCCGCCCGCGCAATATCGGCCGCCGTAATGCCGGGCCTGACCGCCGCAACGCCGGCCTCCAGCGCATCCCGATAGACGCCAAACGCCGCGTAATGATCGGCGGCCGGTTCGCCGATCACCAAGGTCCGGCAGATCTGGATGTAATATCCATCGACGCAGGGCGTGAGCTCCGTGGTGACCAGATCGCCTTGCTTCAGCTTTTTGCCCATGGGCGGCGCCATGCCGCGCACCTCGGTTCCGCCCACGCCGATGATCATGAAATTGTCGTCCACGCCATGCGCGCGGAAGAAGGCTTCCACCTCTGCGACGAGCTCGTAATCGGTGCGGCCGTTCCGCGCGGCGTTGCGGAATATCGCATAGCCTTCGTCGGCCACATGCGCGGCCGCGCGAATGGCGGCGATTTCGCAATCAAGCTTCTTCATCAGCAGCCGGTCCATCATGGCCGTCTTGTCGGCAATGCCGAGATCGGCCGAACGCGCTGCGAGGCGCTGCGGCATCAGCCGCTTCGGCGCGGTTGCAATACGCGAATTGCGCGACCGTTCGAGAAGTGTTTCCACGTCGCGAAGCATGTCGCGTGCGTACACGGTTTCCACGCCGGGACTTTCGATTGCCGCGCGGTCGGCCTCCAGAGGCGAATCGAGAAACAAGGTCACCGAACCGTCCTTGCGGACCACGGCCAAGCCATCGCCTTCCAGAATGCCGTAATCGCTGGCATAGCGCAGATAATCGCCTTGCCACGCATTGCCATAAACAACGAGCAGATCGACACCGTTTTCGGCCATGGCTTCCGCGAGCCGCCTTCGCCGCGCGGCTCCGATATTGCCGCCGGTCATCTTATGGCTCCTGTTTCGTAAGCTTTTGCACCGGCGGTCGTGACAAAGCCCTCGGCAAGATCGCGCGCGATAGCGTCACGAGACCGCTGGCTGGGCTCGCCATATCCGCCGCCGCCTGCGGTGAGAAATGTCACCCGGTCGCCGGCATGGAGTTCGATCTCCGTCTCCTTATAGACGCTGGTTTCCTCACCATTGGCGCGCGTAATACGCGCCAAATTGATCGCGCCCTCACGCCCCCCATGCAAACCCCAAGGCGGGGTGGTGATGCGCTCGAGATTGATATTCGCCTTGCACGCCTGAAGGCAGCGATAGGTCAGGGCAACACCCAATCCGCCGCGCGTCTTGCCGGGCCCGCCGCTGTCGGGGCGAAGTGCGTGCTGTTCGATGATGAAGGGGTATTTGATCTCCTGCAATTCAATGGGCGTGTTGCGCACATCACCCTGGCAAATCGAAACACTGGCGGACTCGCCGTCTTCGTTCGGGCGGCCGCCCCAGCCGCCGCCGAAAATATTCAGCAGCAGGAAGCGTGCGCCATTGTCTTCGCGAAAGCCGAAGAACGAGCACCCGCCCATGTCGCCCTTGTGGGCGGCCGGAATTTTATCGGGAATTGCGGGGGCCAGCGCTTTCAGAATGGTGTCGATAACAGTGGGAAGCGCAATGCTCCAAAGCCCCAGAGCCGCGGGCGGTTTGGCGCTGAGCATCGTGCCTTCGGGAAGAATCACATCGAGCGGCCTGAAACAGCCTTCATTGACATCGAGATCGGGCGAGGTCAGCGCTTTGAACGCAACGCGCGCGGCGGCAAGACCACCAGAGCGTCCCGAGTTCAGCGGGCTCGCGACCTGTTTGTTCATCTGGCTGTAGTCGACCGTAATGGTAGAGCCTTTGACGATTACCTTGACTTTCACTCGCAGGCGCACGGCGAGATTGCGGCCGTCATTGTCGAGGAAGCTTTCCGCTTCATATTCGCCATCGGGAATGGTCTCGATGACGCGGCGCGCCGCCGCTTCGGCTTGGTCCCACACAACCTGAATGCAGGCTTCCACAGTTTCGCGGCCATAGCGGGCGAGCAGCTCGGCATAACGCTGCGCGCCCACCTGACAGGCGGCGATCTGCGCCCGCAAATCGCCAAGGCTCGCATCGGGAAAGCGAATATTGTCCCGCAGGATTTGCCAGAGCGTCTCGTTGCGTACGCCCGCATCGTAGACCTTGAGCGAGCGCAGCTGCAGGCCCTCACCGAAGATTTCCGTGGTGGCGCTGGAACCGAAGCCCTGGCGCATGCCGCCGATATCCACCCAATGCGCGCGATTGGCCGCAAAGCCCACAAGTTCGCCGGCGTGAAAGCAGGGCGCATAGATCACGACATTGTTCAAATGCTGACCGCAAACCCTGGCATGATTCATGATGACGATATCGCCCGGCCGGAAGCCGCCAACGCCATATTTCTTGATGCCGTCTTCGACAGAAGGCCCGAGATCGGCGAGAAAGATCGGCAACCCGCCGCGATTTTGCGAGATCATCCGCCCCTGTACATCGAGCAGGCCGCAGCAATAATCCCGCACCTCATAGATCATCATGTTATAGGCGGATTTCGCCAGCACATTCGCCATCTCGTCCGCATAGGCGACGACGGCATTGCGCACGACTTCGACGGTGATCGGGTGGGCTTGGGTCACGCATGGCCCTCCTGTGCGATGGCGATGCTCAGATGCCCGGCTGCCGTGACGGTCGCCACGTCGCTGGGATGAATAAGGGTCGTGGCGTTGGGTTCCTCGACGATAGCGGGCCCCGCAACGGTCGCGCCGGCCGGCAATGAGGGCCGCCAGAGAATGCGCGTTTTCAACGGCCGCTCCGGGTCATCGAAAACGACATCGCGGGTGGTTTCTTCCACGGCATCCTCCGGGACCCAGGCTTCGCTGAGCCAGCCCATCGCCAGGCTGTCCTGCCGTGCGGCGGTCACGACCAGACGCAGGCTGACGATTTCCATCGATTCGTCCGGCGCGGATTGACTGTAGCGTTTGGCATGTTCGGCATGAAACAGCTTGCGCAAAGGCGCGAGATCGCCGGTCAGCATTTCCGGACCGGTAACGGGAATGGGGATCGTGTGTTCCTGGCCGACATAACGAAGATTGGCGAAGAAGACGAAATCCGCGGCATCTCGCACGATGTCGTCTCGCGCGATACGATCTTCGCCGACCCTCGTCAATTCGGCGAAGACCGCCTCCACATCGGACGGTGCCAGCATGCCGAGCTTGCCGATCAGTGTGCGGACGAAATCCTGACGCCATGACGCCATCAGCATTCCCAGCGCCGAGAATGTGCCGGGCAATTTCGGGATCACCACCCTGGGGACAAAGATTTCGCGAGCGATGGCGCCAGCGTGCAGCGGTCCGCCGCCGCCAAATGCGATCAGAGCGGTATCGCGGGGATCGACACCCTTGTTGACGGAGACCGCGCGCACCGCCAGCGACATCGCGGCATCGGCGATGCGAATGATGCCGAGCGCCGCATCGCGCACGTCTAAGCCCAATGGGCCGGCGATTTTCTCCCGGATCGCGCGCTCGGACGCAGCGACATCCAGCACCATGTTGCCGTTCAGGAAACGCCGCGGATTGATCCGCCCAAGGACGAGATTGGCGTCCGTCACCACGGGATTCAAATTCCCCTTGCCATAGCAAGCGGGCCCGGGATCGGCACCCGCGCTCTGCGGCCCGACATGGATGCCGCCATTCTCATCGATCCAGGCAATGGAGCCGCCGCCGGCGCCCACTTCGACAATGTCGACGACGGGAAGCTGCATCGGCTGGCCGCTCGCGGGATCGCCGATCACGTAACCGTCTTCGATAGCGGGCGCGCCTTGGGTGATCAGGCTGGTCTTGGCGGTGGTGCCGCCCATGTCGAACCCGATGCAGGTTTCGAGCCCCATATCGAGCGCTAGCCGCCCGGCGCCGATCATGCCGGCCACCGGACCGGATTCCATCATCGAAACCGGCTGTTCCTGGGCAAGCGCAATGGACATGACCCCCCCATTGGATCGCATGATCTGAATCTTGCCCTCGAAGCGGCCCTTGCGCAGATAGGTTTCGAGGCGGCGCAGATAGGTCTGCACCCGCAGGCCGACATAGGCGTTCAAGGCGGTCGTCGATGTGCGCTCATATTCGCGATATTCGCGCAGGATTTCGTGCGACAGAGTCACGAACAGATCCGGCATCGCCGCACGCAACAGCTCGCCAATGCGCCGCTCATGTGCCGGATTGGCATAGGAATGCAGCAGGCAAATGGCCACCGCTTCGACCCGGCGTTTCTTTATCGTGGCGATAAGGCTTTCGACGGCGGTTTCATCGAGCGCC
>DATARE010000133.1:0-6347 GCA_036264295.1 Micropepsaceae bacterium
AGATGGCGGCCACCACAAATCCGGCAATCACCACGAAAGGAACCACGGCCAATGTCAAAGGCAATGCCAACCCGGCGAGCACCGAGCCGCGTGCGAAATTCCATGTCAAGGCGGCAATCAACGCCAAACAGACGATTGTCAGTCCAATGATGGTGCGTCCGGAAATATCGCGGTCGCTATGATCCTCCGATTGGCTGTTCGCGGAGCGCGAGGCGGCAATCGTGCGGGCAAATCCACTCGCCAGAGGCCCTGCAAGCCGGGCCAGCGTCCATAATGCGGCCACCGCCATCGCGCCCGCGCCGATGAAGCGCACCTGTGTGGTCCAGACATGCATCACATGCGCGTCCAGCGCCGCATTGGGTTCCGGCAGCAGGCCCGTGAGGATGGGCACCGCGCCCGCCCAGGCGATGAGCAAACCCGTCAACATCGCGATTCCCACCGAAATCCCGACCAGATGGCCCGCACCCACCAGCGCCAGCGAAAACGCAACATCGTAGCCCGTGGCGCTGGCGGCACCGACCCGAAAAAAGCTTTGCATTTCGCCCGCCGCAATGCGCGTCGCCGCAAACGCAGCCAAACCGGCTGAGGTGATCGAACCCAACAGAATTGCCGTCAATCCTTCGCGAGCATTGCCCGCTGCACTACCGCCCTTGTGCAGTCCGGAGCCGACCTTGAGCACTTCAGCCGCAGCAATACCTTCCGGGTACGGAAGATCGGATCGGGTGACGAGCGCGCGCCGCAAGGGAATGGTGAACAGGACGCCCAGCGTGCCCCCCGAAGCACAGACGAGAAAGGATTCCCAGAACGGAAACCCCGTCCACCAGCCGGTGATCACCAGCCCGGGCAAGACGAAAATGATCGAGGCCAAAGCGCCCGCCGCGGAAGCCAGGGTTTGGACGATATTGTTCTCGCGGATATTCGAATCCGGAAAGATGCTGAGCACCGCCATGGAAATGACCGCGGCGGGGATCGAGGATGCGAATGTCAGGCCGACTTTCAGTCCGAGATAGACATTGGCTGCCGTGAAAAGAAAGGTAATCCCTATGCCCAGGATGACGCCGCGTAGGCTCAGTTCGACCGCATGGCGCTTGCTCAATTCGGCTGCGCTCATGCCGATCCTTGCCATCCTGCCTTCGGCTTTTCCGGAAAATCAGCCGGCACGAGCACAATCCGCTCTGAGCGCGCATAGGCAACAAACCCGGCGCGCTGATAGGTGACGAGCGCCTTCTTGTGATCGAGTGTGCAGGTGTTGACCAGCACGCGCTTGACCGTCCCGGCCCAGCAGATCTCGATCACCTGATGCAGGAACCATGGCCCGATGCGGCGTCCGGTGAATTCCGGCGTCAAGCCGAAATAGGCGATCTGCGCGATCCCTTGCTGGCGGAAATCGAGTTCGGCCATTCCCGCCGGAACGCCGCCGAGATAAAGCACGTAGAGCGCAAGCGCGGAATCGGAAAGATGGGCCTTGAGCCTGTCGTCGTTCCATAGCCGGCGCTCGACCCAGAAATAACGCCGCCCGACGGTGTCATAAAGATAGCGGTAGAAATGCACCGGCGGGTTGTCGCATTTCAGGATCGCGGTCTTCAGCAGCGGCGCGGGCGGTGCGGGCGCCTTGGGCGTCGCCTCCATGGCGAGATAGGTCACCGTTGCGGGCAGCTCTTGCGGCCTTGTGTCTTTGCCCTTTTTCATCGCCCGCCTGTTTCGACCGGCACCTCGCTGCACGCGCCCCATTCGGACCACGATCCATCGTAAAGGGCCGTGTCCTTTGCCCCCGCAATATCGAGCGCGAGACTGAGGATGGCTGCCGTCACGCCGGAACCGCAGCTCGTCACGACAGGGCGTTCGATCTCGATGCCTCGCGCCGCGAACAGACGTTTCAATTCGGCGGCCGGCCGCATCGTGCCTTCGGGCGTCAGCACATCGGCGTAATACAGATTGAGCGAACTGGGGATGTGGCCGGGGCGGACGCCGGGGCGGGGCTCGGGTTCTTCGCCACGGAAACGGGTGGGGCTTCTGGCATCCACCACCTGTTCTGCCGACGTTTTGAGGTTGCGTTGGATCGCGGCCCGGTCTCGGATCATTTTGTCTTGCCGGCGCGGCGTGAAATGGCTGCGCACCGATGGCGGCGGCACCGTGGATTCGATGGCGCGGCCTTCCTTGCGCCATTTGGGCAAGCCCCCGTCCAGCACTGCGGTGTTGCGGTGGCCCATGGCGCGCATCATCCACAGCGCGCGCGGCGCGGAATAGATGCCCGCACCGTCATAGAACACCACGATATCGGAATCGCCGATCCCGAGCTTTCGCATGTGGCTCGCGAAATGGATTTCGTCGGGCAGCATATGAGGAAGGTCGGTCGTCTGATCCGAAATGGCATCGATATCGAAGAACAAAGCGCCGGGGATATGGCCGGCGTTGTATTCGGCGCGTGCGTTGCGGCCGGCCTGCGGCAGATACCAGGAGGCGTCGGCGATCACCACATTGGGCTGCCACATATTCGCGGCCAGCCATTCGGTCGAGACGAGGGGCGGAACGGCCGAGTCACTCATAGGGTATCCGCGGCAAGACCGGTGGTGAGTCGAGCCATTCGGGCACCGGCAGATTCTTGGAGCGCAGGAATTCCGGATTGAACAGCTTGCTCTGATAGCGTGTGCCGTAATCGGCCAAAATCGTGACGATGGTGTGCCCCGGCCCGAGCTGCCGGGCGAGACGAATGGCGCCGGCAACGTTGATGCCGCTGGAGCCCCCCAGGCACAGACCTTCTTTTTCCAGCAATTCGAAAATCAGCGGCAATGCTTCTTCATCCGGGATGTAAAAAGCGTCATCGATGGGAGCGCCGGCAAGATTCCCGGTGACGCGGCCCTGGCCGATTCCTTCGGTGATGGACGTGCCCTCCGATTTCAGTTCGCCGGTTTTGATCCAGGAATAGATCGCCGCGCCATAGGGATCGGCGAGGGCGGTCACGATATTCCGTTTGCGCTCTTTCAAAGCGATGGCGACTCCGGCAATCGTGCCGCCTGTTCCTGCCGAACAGACAAAGCCGTCGATCTTGCCCTCGGTCTGTTGCCAGATTTCCGGACCGGTTGTGCGGATATGGGCTTCGCGGTTCGCCACATTGTCGAATTGATTGGCCCAAACCGCACCACTGGGTTCGGACTTCGCCAATTGTGCGGCAAGCCGTTCCGAGACCTTCACATAATTGTTCGGATCCTTATACGGCACCGCCGGCACTTCGATGAGCTGCGCGCCGAGCAGTCTCAGCGCGTCCTTCTTTTCCTGGCTTTGGGTATCAGGAATGACGATCACCGATTTCAGGCCAAGCGCGTTGCCGACCACCGCGATACCGATGCCGGTATTTCCGGCGGTGCCTTCGACCACGGTCCCGCCAGGACCGAGCCGGCCCTTGGTCATGGCGTCCTTGATGATGAAGAGAGCGGCGCGGTCTTTCACCGATTGGCCGGGATTCATGAACTCGGCTTTGCCCAGAATCTCGCAGCCCGTCAGTTCGGATGCGGCTTTCAGGCGAATCAGCGGGGTATCGCCGATAGCAGCGAGAACGTCTTCTTTTATGCGGACTTGAGACATGAACCTTGCGGGGAGGCGAATGACGAAGCAGCGAACCTAATCAGAGGAAGCCTCACCTTCAAGAACGCTTCCCGGGCAGGACCCGTCAAAGTCACGGAACCTGCGACCCTGCCGGTGGTTTAGACCGAAAAACCAGGGGTGTACCCATGCGTGCGGTGCAAGTGCTGGCGGTGCTGTTCACGGTCATATCCCTGATACCCGGTGGCGCCCACGTGCTGGAATTTCACCGGAAGATCACCTTCTCGGCGGACAATTATCTGATGGTCCAAAGCCTTTATACCGGTTGGGCTTTCATCGGGATGGCCATTTTCGCTGCTCTGGCGCTCAACGGCACCGCAGCAATCATGCTGAAAGGGCAGGGCACGCCCTTCCAGTGGGAACTCGCCGCCACGGTGCTTTTGGTCGTCTCGCTGGCCATTTTTTTCATTTGGACTTTTCCGGTGAACCAGACCACCGCGAATTGGACGCGATTGCCGCCCAATTGGGCCGCCCTCCGCCGGCAATGGGAATATTCCCATTTGGCGAATGCGGCCGTGGTCTTTGCCAGCCTGGTTTGCGTGACAGTCTCGATGGCTGTCACGAAAAGATAAGCGAGGGAGAGCGCTTATGCCCGCCCGAATTCCTTGCGCAGTTCGTCTTTCGCCCGTTCGAGCGTCTTTTTGCGGCTTGCGGGAAGGTTTTTGCCCGCACGATTGATATAGAAGCTCAGCATCGACATGGCCGAACGGTACGGGTCCGATTTGCGATGCGTGCTCGCTTCGGCCGAACGTTTCAGCGAATGTGCAATGCGCTTTGGGCTGCTGCCGGTAAAGACGTCCTTCTGCAGATCGAGAGCGTGACTGTGCTCTGTTACATTCGCGGACCATTTGCGTGCCGTCTTGGTGTGTGAGGTTTTCGCTGCCGTTTTGGCCATGAGCCGCTCCTGTTTGGCTCTTCCTACGCACGGCTAGCGGGGTAAGTTCCCGAACCCTTGGAACCGGCCGCCCCCTTGGCCTACACTGGGCATAAAAGAAACGCTCAGGGAGGGCTTTCGTGAAAAACTTGTTGTTCGGCGGTGCTTTCGTTTCCGCTCTGGCTTTGATGGCTTCCGGGGCTCTGGGCCCTGTGGGCGCGCAACAGCAATCATTGGTTATCCAAGGGGGGACGCTGATAGACGGCAATGGCGGCGCGCCCGTGCCCAATTCCGTCATCGTGATCCAGGCTAACCGCATCATTGCGGTCGGCCGCGCCGGCCAGGTTCAGGTGCCAGCCGGGGCCACGGTCATCAATGCCGCGGGCAAATGGGTCACCCCCGGCCTGGTCGATGCGAAATCGAACTGGAATTGGCCCTATGGCGAAGGCTACCTCCGTTACGGCGTGACCTCGGCGATGGTGACGGGGACGCGCAACGACACGGGCATTGCCGATCGCGATGCGGTGGAGCACGGGATTTATCCCGGTCCGCGCCTCTATCAGGGCGTGATCAATCTCCAGGGTGGCGGAGCCGAGGGCAAGAAGCCGGACAATTACAAACCCGGCAATGGCGCGCGCGTCGTCAAGGACCCGCAGGACGCGCGCGAGAAGGTGCGCATGAACATCGAAGGCGGCGCCGATTTCATCGGCGTTGCCGATGGCGACGGCCAGCCCGAAGTGTTCGATGCGATCGTGGATGAATCGCACAAGGCCGGCAAAGCCGCGATCCTGCGCTGCGTGGGGCCGATCACGCGCGGGAAACGCTGCATCGAAACCGGCACCGATGTGATGATTCACACCGGCGAAATCGGCGTCGATATGAACAAGGATTACGACAAGTGGAAGACCTATGTCGCGCTGCCCCCCGATGCCTATTGCGAGATGGATCCGGCGAAGGAAGCGGAGATGGTGAAATTCATCGCCGCCCATAACACCGCGCTCGAACCCGACATGATGGCGACGGATCGCGGTTTCCCATCAATGTGGGAGCGCGTGCAGAAAGAAGATGCGGAATTCTTCAGCGATCCCGTGCTGCGCAGCTATTATCCCGAATACATGATCCAGCACACCATGGACAATGTGCGCTCGGCCAAGGATCGCCTGACGCCGGAGCAATATGAGCACCGCATGTGCGGCTACAAGAACCATGTCAAGTTCCTGCACGATGTGGTGGAGGCCGGCGGCCATGTGGTTGCCGCGTCGGACATCTATCAATCCCCGCCGGGTCTCGGCCTGCTCCAGGAAATGGCGGTCTATGATGAAGATGTGAAAATGCCGCGGATGAAGATCATCCAGTCCGCGACCAAATGGGTGGCCGACCATTTCCACATGAAGGACATCGGCACGGTGGAAGCAGGCAAGCTCGCCGACATCGACATCGTGAATGCCGATCCGCTCGCCGACATCAAGAACATGCGCAAGCTCGACACCGTCATCAAGGAGGGCAAGGTCGTCGATCGCCAATATCACCCCTGGTACAAGGGCTGGATTTTCGCCAATGCGCGTGATGATGAAGGCGGTCCCGTCGTCGAGAACGACCAATGGGCGGCGGCGCTCAAGAATGCGACGTGGCGTCCCAATGCCGGCCCGACCAATCCGAATATCCAGGGTCCGGCCGCGCCATTCCCGACGGTTCCCGACCTTTGGGCTTCGCCGACGCCGGCCATCGAAACCATGTCGCCGCATACGATCATCCAGGGCAGCCCCACGCAGGAGCTGGACATCAAAGGCTTCAATTTCGTGAAGCGCTCCGTGGTTTACGTGGATGATGTCGCGGTGCCGACGCAGGTCGTGAGCCGCACCGAGATCAAGGC
>DATARE010000184.1:0-5376 GCA_036264295.1 Micropepsaceae bacterium
GCGGTTGGGGTTTTTCCTTTGGCGTTGCGGAAACGGTCCAGGCGCGCCAGCGTCTCGTCGCCCGCCCTTGCCGGCAAATCGGGATGGCTTTCGCCGGGGCAATAGACTCGGCGCAAACGTTGTGCTGCGCCGCTGTCCACAGAAATGCCACGATTGCGCCAAATTCGTTTGCGCTTTGGGTTGCGGCTGGCGTTGCGTGCGCAGCCCGCAGGTCCATGCAGGACAACATCTTTCGTGCGTTCTTGCGCTTGCGGCACGCCATTACCGGCGTCCGGATGATGAACGGAACTTCATCTCTTTCGAGCCGTTTTCTGTTCAGTTCAGGTTCAGCGGGTCTGGATCAGATTGTGCCTTACGGGGATCGGCAAACGGCCTCTGCCCGCAGCGAAGGAGAAGACCATGTGGAAGAAAAAAACGCTGGCGCTTATCACCGCCGCGGCGATGGCTGGGAGCGCGATTCAGCCCGTATTGGCTCAAGGCTATGAGCGCTACAACAATGGCCAATACAACCAATACGACAATGGCCAATACGGCAATGGCCAATACAACCAGAGCACCCAATACGACAGCGGCCGCTACAACAATGACAATGATCGCGACCGTTATGAGCAAGACCGCGACCGCTACGAGCGCGATCGCGACCGCTATGAACGCGATCGCGCCGCCACGGCGCGCTGGGACAGGGAGGCGTATTATCGCGACTGCGAACGCCAGCGTTCCGGCAATACCGCAGGTGGTGCCATTGTCGGCGCGCTTGCAGGCGGCCTGCTCGGCAACGCCATTTCGCGCGGCCCCCAACGCGGTGCGGGAACGGCGGTCGGCGCAATTCTGGGTGGTGTGGTAGGCGCGAGCATCGGCAAGAACCTGGATTGCGAAGACCGTTCCTATGCCATCGATGCGCAATATCGCGGCTTTGAAGCGGGGCGTCCGCACGAACGCTATGATTGGCGCAGCCCGCGCGGCGACGCTTACGGTTACGTTCAGGTCGGCGATTATTATCAGGACCGGGGCCGCCGCTGCACCACTTACACCCAGGAAATCTGGGTGCATGGACGCCCGGAAACCGCACGCGGCCGCGCCTGCCGCCAGCCTGACGGCACCTGGGCGATGATTGGCTAATTTTTGTTAACACTCATGCAGACGCTTCCGGATATCCGGAAGCGTCTTGCGTTTGTGACTGTAAATCCTCAACTTTCTCCAGTCTGGCAAGGGGACCGTAACCATTCGCGACTAGCGTGGTTTACGGATTTGGGAGAACTACGCCCGATGAGCGGCGCGTGGACCATCAATGTTGGCGGCACGGTCTATGGCCCGTTTTCTCAGGAACGGATGCGCAGCTTTGCGTCCGAAGGCCGTCTCGCGGCGGGGTCGTTGGTTGCGCGCGAAAACGAATCCGATTGGCATCAGGCTCACGAGGAGCCCGCATTCGCGGATCTTTTCGCATCTACGGAAATGGCGGCCCCTTTCGCAGACAGAGCTGGCGCTTCTCAAACACGCGTAGCGACTCCCAATGCCACCCCGGCCGCGGCGCATAGTGCACAGCCTGAAGTGCCGCGCGCGCACTTCACCATCGTCGTGGATTTGAAATCGCGCGGCGTCAATTTTGAACACGCTCTTGCATCGCTGGGCACCTTCTATCAGCTCGTGTCCAATGTCTGGATTTTGGCGAGCGACCAAAGCGTGGGCGCGGTGCGCAATCGCCTGGTTCAGGAGCTCGGCAAATCGGACTCGCTGTTCGTGGTCGATTCATCGCGCAACCGCGCAGCATGGTTCAATTTCGGCCCCGATGCCGATGCGCATATCCGGCAGGTCTGGCAAAAGACCAACTGAGTCGCGCGCGTCAATCGACTTGCTTCAATTCGACGATATAACGCTGCCAGCGCTGGAAATAGATTTCCGCATTCATCAGCAGCATCGGCTCGTCGGCCTCGGTAATCTTGCGGATCGCCTTGCCCGGTACGCCCACAATCAGCGAATTGTCGGGGAACTCCTTCCCTTCCGGCACCAGCGCGTTCGCGCCGACGATGGAATTGCGGCCGATTCTGCAGCGATTCAAAAGCGTGGCACCCATGCCCACGATGGTGTTGTCGCCAACCGTTGCCCCATGCACGACCGCGCCATGGCCGACCGAAACATTCGCACCGAGCGTGAGCGGAATTCCCGGATCGGTGTGCAGCACCGCGAGATCCTGGACATTGGTTCTTTCGCCGATGCTGATCCAATCATTGTCGCCGCGCAGCACGCTGCCGAACCAGATGCTCGCACCTTTGGCGATGCGTACGCGACCGATCAAACTGGCATTCGGCGCGATCCAATATTCCCCTTCCGGCGGCAGCACGGGCTGCCAATCGTCGAGCGCGTAAAGCGGCATGCGGTTCTCCCGGGTTGCTGGGGCGCATAAGACATCGCCCTATGCCCGTGAAACAAGAGTGCGCAATCCGTGATCGAGAATCTTTTGTGAATCCCGCGACGAAGGGGTCCAAACGCGCTACGATTCGATTCGGGCAGTTGAGTCGATTTGACAGGGGGTGTCCATGGCCAGGCGTGCCGCGCGTAACAAATTGCGGGATCGTGGTCATGAGGAAAGAGAAAACGTCCACACGCTCTATCCGCCCTCCAGCGGCTGGACGCCGTTCGAAAGCGAAGTTCGCGATCGTAAATATGTAAAGAATGTGCGGGCGATGAGCCCGGTGCAGCAGGCGCTGATCGACGCCATCGAGGAACGTTCGGTGGTGGTCGCGCTGGGGCCGGCCGGAACCGGCAAAACCTACCTCGCTATCGTCAAGGCGGTCGATGCGCTGGAGTCCGGCCGTGTGAGCCGAATCGTGCTGTCGCGTCCCGCTGTCGAAGCCGGCGAAAACCTCGGTTACCTGCCCGGCGACGTCAATGAAAAGCTGGCGCCCTATCTGCGCCCGCTCTACGACGCGCTGACCGAAAGGCTGGGGACCAAGCGCCTGAAGGCGCTGCTTGCCGAAGGCACCATCGAAATCGCGCCGGTTGCCTATATGCGCGGACGTACACTGAACGATTGCTTCATCGTCATCGACGAAGCCCAGAACTGTACTTATGGCCAGATCAAGATGCTGCTGACCCGGCTCGGCTGGCGTTCGACCATGGTGCTGACCGGCGACCCCGATCAAACGGATTTGCTGCCCGGACTTTCGGGTCTGCGCGAAATTGCCGGGCGGTTGGAACGCGTGGACACGATCGCGGTGGTGCGGTTGGGCGAAGCCGATATTGTGCGCCATCCACTGGTGGCGGAAATGCTGGGCGTGCTGTAGCTGTCGCCAATCTGTGATTGCGTATGGCCTGGTCACATATGGATCGCGATATCCACCACCAACAGGCCGACAAACAGACTCCAATAAGCCGTGACCCCGGCAGCCAGCCAGAACCCTATCGGGGTCCAGGTCTTGGCCAGAAATCCCCGCATCGCGCTTTCGAACAGCACGCTGGGACCGGCCAGAACCAGGACGGCGCTGCGCAGGGCGCGCGTTGCCGGGGTTTCGGAGCGCAGACCCGAGATGCGATAAAGATTGGTGACAATGGCCGAGGCGGTGAAACCCGCTGCAACGGAGAACAAGACCAGCAAGAGTCCGTGCACTGAAACCGCTCCCCTTGGAACCTGAGGCGTCTGTTGCAGGGCGCGTGCCTGGGAAAAGTCTTTTTTTCTGTATCGAAATGGACCGAAAGCCGGGCAGCGGGCGTCACCCATGTCTCTTTTGGGGCCAAATGAGTGTGCTAGACAGGGAAGCGACCGGTTTGGTTCACAGGACCTGCATATGAACCATTCGAGCGATGAATTCGGTGGACCCGCGACACAACATTCGGGCTGGCTAATTCCGCTCGGCGTGTTCTTCGTGACGGCATGCCTGTCTGCGCTGGTGCTGGCGTATTATTTCGCGCCGGCCCAGCCTGGGCGCGGCCAGGAGCAGCCGGCACCCACCGATGCGACGCGCCCAATTGATTTGTCGGTGGGCGTCACGCATTTCCATATTCCCGCAAATTACATCGCAATGGCGAGCGCACGGCGCGGCGGGGCCCAGAATGAGCTCGCCCTGATCGCCACCTTGCCCGACCTGAAAGGCTATACGCTCGACGCCGCGCCGGATCTGACCGCCAACAGCCCGCAATCGCGGATCGTCGACATCCTGTTGAAACCTGGACAGACCGTGCTGTCCGAAAAGGAGCGGATGGACCGTATCTATGGCGCGCAGGTGGAAGACCCGAACGGAAAGCCGGGCCCCTATGGTTTGCAGCAATACATGTTCCGCGCCGATTCCGGTTATCACGACCAGGATTTGTTTGTCGGTGTTACCGAGGCGGGACCGGCGGTGTTTCTGTGCAGCAAGCCTGCGCCGGACGTGACATCGCCAAGCTGTCTGCGCGACCTGCCCTTTGCCGGGAATCTTACGCTGAGCTATCGCTTCAAACGCGGCCATCTTGCGGAATGGCGCAAGATCGATTCGGGAATTCGCATGCGGCTGTCGGAATTCCGGGACAAAAGCTAAGCGCCCATGTCGCCCGTGGCCACCGCGGCGCCGTTTCCGGAGCGGCGGCGCCATGCGGAAGGCGGCACACCGACCATTTTCTTGAAGGCGCGGCTGAAGGCCGCTTCCGATCCGTAACCCGTTTCGGCTGCCACGGTTGCGATATTGGTATTGCCGCCGCTCAGAAGACCTGACGCAATCTGCATCCGCCATTTGCCGAGATATTGCATCGGCGGCATGCCCACCAGTTCGGTGAACCGCTCCGCCAGCACCGAGCGCGACAAGCCTACACCTTTCGCCAGCTCTTCGATGGTCCAGTTGTGCGCGGGCCGCGCATGCATCATCGACAGCGCTTTGCCGACGAAGGAATCACGCAAGCCCGCGAGCCATCCGGTCTGCTCCAAGGGCAATCCTTCCAAATAGCGCCGCACCACTTCGATGAACATCAGTTCGCTCAGCCGCGCCAGCACGCTCTCGCCGCCGGCCCGCCGGTCTGCCGATTCGATGATGGCGAGCCGCATGAATTCGCCCAGCCAGCGCGAATTGCTTCCCTGCCCATCTGAGGCGGTGATGATGGCCGGCAGATTGTCGAGCAGTGGATTGAATGGTTGTGCGTCACAGGCGAGAAAGCCGCAGACGAATTTTGCCGCCGTCGGGCCTTCTTCACCGTAATTGATCAGAAAGGGCAATTGGCTGGTTGGAACCCCATCGAGCACATCCGATCGCGCAGGTTCGGCGCG
Organism: Micropepsaceae bacterium; assembly: GCA_036264295.1. Lineage (GTDB taxonomy): Bacteria > Pseudomonadota > Alphaproteobacteria > Micropepsales > Micropepsaceae > CAIYRG01. The sequence continues at coordinate 5,231 of DATARE010000184.1, forward strand.
CATGCCGGGACGGCTCGATAAAATGTGGGGATCGCCTCGGGTGAAGACGATCACTTCGCCGGCCTGAACCGCAATCGGTTCCTCGCCCACAATATTGGCGAAGCATTGTCCTTCCGTGATGATGTGATAGGCGATCAGATGCTGAG
>DATARE010000209.1:0-4302 GCA_036264295.1 Micropepsaceae bacterium
GACGCCCGTCTGGCTGATCCGGGCAATAGAAATGCTGGGGCCCCAGATATATGAGCTCATCCTCCCTGCAACCGAAGAGTATTTCGGCACTTCGGTTTGCGCTGACAAATCGCTTTTGGTCGGCGTCGTAAAGAAGAATCGCATCAGGCGCATGTTCCACCAAATGCCGAAACCGTTCTTCTCCCGCTCTACGTTCCGCTTCCGCGTTTATGTGCGCGGTGATGTCGCGAAAAAACCAAACACGACCCAGATACGTGCCGTTGTCGAGCTTTACGGGTGAGGAGTATCGATCCAAAGTTCGGCCATCTTTCAGTGCGACCTCATCGTGGCTGCTCTCGGCAGGATGCGCGTACAAATGTTGCACCCGGGACAGAAAGCGCTCTCGGTCGACAACCGCATCAGCCACAAACGCGAGCATGGGTTCATCGGATTTGCTGTCGGCCAATTCCGGGGGCACCATCCAGATTTCCAGAAAACGCCGATTGCGCGAGACGATCTGCCCCTGCGGGTTCACCAACAGGACACCGTCGGGGGAAGAATTCTGGATCGCGGCAAGCACCGCCGCCCCGATCGCAGACTCCAATTGCGATTGTGCATTTGCCACTGCTGGCAAGCTGCTTTCTTCATCGGCCACAACATCTGCGGCAAGACGCGAAGAGGGTTTCAGCATTTGAATTGCCCTGCCAGTCGCTAAAGAAAAAGCGACGCCATTAAGGATCTCGCAAAGTTTCAGCGCATCGAAATTAACTCGGCCTCCTTCAGCCAAGCTGACATTTATCAATCGATTGGGTCCGGTGGGATGCGGTTGGACGTCATCGGCCCACAGCATGGGCCGTTTGAAGTTCATCGACTTGGTGCGGCAGACGGGCTAAATTTGTCGCGAGTGGGGGACCTACCCAATTCGAAATTTGAACAGATGTATAGGGAGAGCCGCGCATGAAACGGCAGCTGATTTTTGCTGGCCTTGCTTGCCTGTCGATTGTACCCGCCGCCATCGCGGCGGAGCTGCAACTCACGCCCGCACCGGGATTTCCGCAAGCGAACGAGCCCACCGGCACGCCGCCCGGAGTCCAGGCCCTCCAGAACCGCAACACCGTGGGCTTTCCAGCGCCTCAGATGAAAGAAGGTCAGCCAATCGAAACCCGGCCGCCGGAAAAGGAAGACGACAAGTCCGCTTTCCCCGGGCAAACGCGCGCGCCTTATCACGCCACCACGCCGTTCACCGTCACCACGTTGACGGATCAATTGAAGGCGCCTTGGAGTTTCCAATTCCTGCCCGGCGGCGAAATTCTCATCACGGAGAAAGGCGGCACGATGCGCATCGGGGATACAAAGGGCGCTTTGTCCGAGCCGCTCTCCGGCGTGCCCGCCGTGCTCGCCGTCGGTCAGGTTGGCCTTCTCGACGTGGCGGTCGATCCCAATTTTGCCGCCAACCACCGCATCTTCTTCACCTATAGCGAGCCGGTGGGCGAGAGCTACAGCAACATCGTCGTAGCGCGTGCGCGTCTGGAAGGGCGTGCGCTGATGGATGTGGACGTCATCTTCCGCGCCAAACCGGCATTGCCGGCGCGATTGCTGTCCTCGAATCAGGGCGGCCGAATCGCGATCGCGCGCGACGGCAATCTGTTCGTCATTCTGGGTGACCGTTCGAAATCTCCCCCATGGGACATGGCTCAGAGATTGGACACCGATCTTGGCAAGATGATCCGCATCACGCCGGATGGCGATCCAGCACCGGGCAATCCCTTTATCGGGAAGAGTGGCGCATTGCCGGAGATCTGGTCCGTCGGCCATCGCAGCGAGGAAGGTCTGACCATCGATCCGATGGGCCGGCTGTGGGAAGTCGAAGACGGCCCCCGCGGCGGCGACGAACTCAATTTGATCGAGCCGGGCAAGAATTATGGCTGGCCGGTGATCGTGCATGGGATCGATTATCCCGGACAAACGATCGGTCAGGGGATCGTCCAAAAGGAAGGCATGGAGCAGCCGCATTATTATTGGGACCCGGTGATCGCACCTTCCGGTCTGGCCTTTTACACCGGCAATCTGTTCCCCCAATGGAAGGGTAGCGTGTTCGTCGGCGCCTTGCGCGGCCAAATGCTGGACCGGCTCAAACTCGAAGGCGACAAGGTGGTGGAGGAGGAACCGTTGCTGGTGGACCTGCATTCGCGCGTGCGCGATGTGCGTATCGGTCCCGAAGGGGCAGTTTATGCGATCACCGACAACGGCAAGCTGCTCAAGCTGACGCCGAAATAGACGGGGCCGAAATTAAGATTTGAGCTGCGCCGGTCACAAAGTCGCCATCGATTGCGGGCGCAATACCGGCCGCAGGCGCGGATGTGGCTTTGCGGCGCACGTTTGCTCAGCTGCGACACAGAGGCGCTTACAACGACGTAATCTGGCGCATATTTTTGTAGTCCTCATTCTACAAATGCCCTAAAACCCCAACCTGGGATGGGGAGAACCGTGGGCATCCTAAAACTTAGAAACGTATCGATAACGGCAATGCCCCTGGTTTCTGATGAGTTGGCCTTCTGCGACAATTAACGGCGCAGGAAGAGCTATGTCCCTCATTCCACTTAGCCTGAACGGTATATTTGAAACATGTTCGCCGCGACTCTGAAATTCTTGGAGAGATTGCCGCCGCCCGTCCTTTTCTTAGCGCTCGGAGGACTGACTCTTCTCATCGGCTATTTCGATTATTGGACCGGGACCGACACAACATTTTCGGCGATCTATCTCTTTCCCATCTGCGCCGCTGCCTGGTTCCTCGACCGCAAAGTAGCCTACGCACTGGCAGTGTTGAGTTCGGTGCTTTGGGTGAGCGGAGATATCGAGGCGGGCGCTCGCTATTTGAACATGTGGATTCCGGCTTGGAACCTCGCGGCGCGATTTGCCATTTTCGCTTTTGCCGTGCACCTCATGGTGGCATTGAAAAAATTGACGACCGATCTGGAGAAACGCGCCACCGAGCGTGCGGCAAAATTGACCGAAGAAATTCGGATGCGGGAGCGCTTGCAGCGCGAGCTGTTACAAATCAGCGAACGCGAACAGGAGCGCGTGGGTCACGATATCCATGACAGCCTCTGTCAGCATCTCACGGGCACCGCACTGGCGGCACAGTTCCTTGCCGAAGGCTTGCGATCGCAAAATTCCACCGAGTTGAAGAATGCCGTCCGCGTGGTCGAATTGGTGGAAGACGGGATCGCTCTGGCGCGCAATCTCGCGAGGGGTTTGAACGCGGTTGAAGTATCCAACAACGGGCTGACCGCGGCACTGACAGATTTCGCCGCCAGCACCAGCGACTTGTTCAATGTTTCATGCCGTTTCGAATGCCCCGAGCCATTCTTGATGGACGATTTCACCACGGCCGTGAACCTGTACCGTATCGCGCAGGAAGCCGTTGGCAATGCCATCAAGCACGGCGAGGCGAAAGATATTCAGATACGGCTTGAAAACTCGGACTCGGGAAGAATTTTGCGCGTGATCGATGATGGCAATGGGCTTCCACCGGCCGTGCAGAGGAACGGCAAGGGCATGGGGCTGCGCATCATGTCTTATCGTTCCGAACTTATTGGAGCGCGCATCGATATCCGGAGGCGGACATCGGTCGGAACCGAGGTCACGTGCTCTCTACCGTGGGACGAAGCTGCGCAATGAGCGAGACCAAAGCCAGAATATTCATCGTGGACGATCATCCCCTGGTCAGGGAATGGCTGACCAATCTCATTGAAAAGACGCCCGACCTCACCGTGTGCGGGGGCACGGAAGACGCAGCCAATGCTTTGAAAATGATTGGCGACAATCCGCCCGATCTGGCGATTATCGATCTTTCGCTGGGCAACGGATCGGGAATGGAACTCATACAATCCATTCGATCCTCCTTTCCAAGCGTTGCCATGATTGTGCTCTCGATGCACGATGAAGAGGTGTATGCGGAACATTGCATCCGGGCGGGTGCACGCGGCTATGTGATGAAACGTGAGACGGCAAAGAACATCATCGATGCCATTCACGAAGTTCTGGAAGGAAACCTTTACCTCAGCAAACGCATGACCGCTTTCGTGGTCCAGAAGATGGTTTCGAATGACGTACGAAACGGCGGGGCGCCACTTTCGCAACTGAGCGAGCGCGAGCTGCAGGTTTTCAAATTGCTCGGACAGAGTCACGGTATCGACGAAATCGCCAAGATGCTCGATCTGAACATCAAAACGGTGCACACCTACTGCGCGCGCATTAAGGAAAAAATCAAGGTCAGGACCACCGCCGATCTGTTGCAGCAGGCACGGCTATGGCAGGGCG
>DATARE010000229.1:0-2778 GCA_036264295.1 Micropepsaceae bacterium
CTGCTCCGGAATTCGGCTATGCCCATTTTGCGTTTTGTTGCGATTGTTTTGACTGCGTTTCTGTTGTCGTCCGCCTTTGACGGGGTGGGACATTCGGCGTCTGCCCAGTTTCAGCGCCAAGCGCCGGCCACCGGCCGGCCGCCCAGTGCAGCACCCTCCGGCCCTGCCGCGGAAAGTGCGCCGCTGACAGCGCCCGCCGGGATTCCCGACACGAATGCTGCCGCCAATGCCGCCGAGATTCAACAGGCCTTCACCCCGGTCGGTTTGTTTCTGCGCGCCGATATTGTGGTCAAAATCGTGCTTGGGCTTTTGGTGTTCGCCTCGTTCTGGTCGTGGGTGCTCATCATCGACAAGGGAATTGCCTTCGCTTCGCTGAAGCGCAAAGCGCGGCGATTCGAAAAAACCTTCTGGTCGGGCCGTTCGCTGGAAGAGCTGTATGCGCAGCATAACCAGCGCGCCGATCAACCGTTCACGGCGGTGTTTGTCGCGGCCCTGCGCGAATGGAAACGCTCGTTTGAAGGCGGCCCGCCGAAAGAGGCACAGATCGCCAATGTGAAGGAGCGCGTGGAAAAGGCGATGAATGTTTCGATCCAGCGCGAGATCGAAAAAATCGAACGCGGGCTCGGTTATCTTGCCACTGTCGGGTCCACCGCACCTTTCGTGGGGCTGTTCGGCACTGTGTGGGGCATCATGACGGCGTTCACCGCGATCGCCGCGCGCAACGACACCACGCTTGCGGTTGTGGCACCGGGCATCGCCGATGCGTTGTTTGCCACAGCGCTTGGGTTGGTCGCGGCCATTCCCGCGGTCATCGCCTATAACCGCTTCATCAACGAGTTGGGGCGCTATACCGGGCGGCTGGAATCCTTTGCCGACGAATTCTCGAGCTTCCTTTCGCGTCAGCTCGACGAAAGGACTCGCTGATGCCCGCGGTGATGAACAATCCGCGCAGCGGCCGCAGCGCCAGGGGCGGGCGTGGCCGCGGCGGCCGGCCGATGTCGGAAATCAATGTCACGCCTTTTGTGGACGTGATGCTCGTGCTCTTGATCGTCTTCATGGTGACGGCGCCCCTGCTGACCGTGGGTGTTCCCGTGGACCTGCCGCAGACGCGGGCGAAATCCTTGGGCGAGGATCGCGAACCCCTGGCCGTTTCCATCGACAATGCTGGCAAGATTTTTCTCCAGAACACACCCATTGCCGAGGAAGATCTGGTTCCCAAGCTGATGGCCATCTCGAACAATGGCTACAACCAGCGCATTTTCGTGCGCGGCGACAAAACGGTCGGTTACGGAAAAGTCATGGAAGTCATGGGCCTATTGAACTCTGCCGGCTTCACGCGGATCGGCTTGGTGACCGATGCCCTAAAAAAGCCGCCACAAAGACCCTTACAATAATCGCGACCGCCGCGGCGACGCCGCCTCCTTTCGAGACGCTTCGCTCAAGGCGGCACAAGGATGAAGCGAAGGCATGCTGAAGCGAAGCATCGTGGTTTCAGGCGCACTGCATGTGGCGGTGATCCTGGCTGCGACCGTCGCTTGGCACGGGGCTGTGAACCTCTCCGACGATTCGCCTCCGACGGTTCCCGTCGATCTCGTCACCGTAGCGGACGTGACCAATATCGCCCCGACCGTCGTCGAAACGAAGAAGGCCGAGACCCCGCCCGAACCACCCGCACCGCCTCAGCCGCAGGCCGCGGCGCCACCTCCACCCGAAGCGGAAGTCGCTCCTCCCGATCCCGACAAGGCGCCCATTCCCAAACCGAAAGAGGCGCCCAAAGAGGCCGAACAGAACGCGCCACCGCCCCCCAAGCCGGCATTGCCTCGCCGCAAGCCGCAACCGGAGTCGCAGAGCAAATTCGATGTCGATTCGGTGCTGGCTTTGCTCGACAAGCGGGCGCCGAAAGCGGCGGCGCCGCCCGCAAATGCCAAACAGGCCGAACAGACGGTCAAAGGCATTGGCGCGCAGGATGCCTTGACGATGGATATCAAGGATGCGCTGCTGGCGCAGATCAGAATGTGCTGGAACGTGCCCGTCGGCGCGCCGAATCCCGAGCAACTGATCGTTCAGGTGCGCGTTTTCCTGACGCAAGATGGACACCTCGCGCAGCTTCCCCAGATCGAGCCGGCGTCGCGCGCGGCTGCTGCGGCCAATCCGTATATGCGCGCGGCGGCAGATGCTGCCACGCGTGCAGTCAATTCCTGCGCACCCTATAAATATCTTCCCGTCGAAAAATATGATTCGTGGCGGGAAATTGTGATGACATTCGATCCCAGCAAAATGGTCGGCCGGTAGGACTAGGACGCAACATGGCAATTCAAGCGCAAGACTGTGTCTGCCGTTTCGTGCGGCATCTCGCTTTGGCAGCGAGTCTCGGCTTCGGGGTGGTTTTCGGAAGCCTGGCACCCGCGCAAGCGGCGCTGCAGGTGCGGGTGGATCAGGGCGTGACCGAACCCATTCCGCTGGCCATCCCCGATTTCCTGAGCAACGGGCAGGCGGGCAAGGACATTGCCACCGTGGTGCGGGCCGATTTGGAAAGGTCCGGTCTCTTCCGCTCGCTCAATCCCGCGTCATTCATCGAAAAGATTTCCGATATCAACGCGCCGCCGCGCTTCGGGGATTGGCGCACCATTCAAGCTCAGGGTCTGGTGACCGGCCAGGCGGTGATGCAGCCCGACGGGAGGCTCAAAGTCGATTTCCGGCTGTGGGACATTTTCGGCGAAAGCCAGATGGTCGGCCTGCAATTCATGACGACGCCGGAAAACTGGCGGCGAATTGCCC
>DATARE010000252.1:0-4202 GCA_036264295.1 Micropepsaceae bacterium
CGCAAGCGAACGGGTGGAGCGGATGTTGCTCTCCGGCCTTGCAGCAGGCGACCGGACAAAGTTTCTGAAGATGCTGTCGGCCGTGGTGGCCCAGGCGGAAACTGCCAATCCGAATTCCCGCAACGAAACGCGCACGCGTCCGCGCCGGTCTCGCTGACTTAAACCTTGATATCCAGGTGCGTGCCGGGGCGTGAAACCGCGCTCGGCGCCCCCGCTTGTCTGGGGGATTGGCTTGCGGAAAGCTTAGCAAAATCGGGTGGTTGAAAGACCCCTTGCTTGCCCGCCGCTGCCGGACTGGCGGGCCGTTGCAGTTGCGCCTGCGCTGCGACGAGAAGGTTGGAAGCATCGATCCGCATGGCCCCACCATGCCCGAACATGGTTTGCAAATCCTGAACGCCAGAGGCTATTTCAGCGCAGGCAGAACCAGTCTTTGCAGAATTTCGTCGGTCAATGGCCCGGCATAATGGACGCGAATGACCCCTTTGCTGTCCACCACGAAGGTTTCCGGGACGCCGGTCACCCCCCAATCGATCGCAACGCGCCCGTCTTTGTCCTGATTGATCTTGCCGAAGGGATTGCCCAGTTCGGATAGGAAAGCCCGCGCCTTTGCCGGATCGTCTTTGTAGTCCACACCGTAAAGCGTGATCCCTTGGCGCTGCGCCAGCGACTCCAAGGTGGAATGTTCCAGCCGGCACGGCACGCACCAGGACGCCCAGAAATTGATGATGACCGGACGTCCCTGGCCAAGCTCGTTCCGCGTGAAGTTGCTCGCCTGCGCGTCGAGCGCTGGAAGCGAAACATCGGGCGCTGGCTTGCCGATGAGGGGGGAAGGCAATTCGGAAGGCGGGCCTTGAAACAACCCGATGTAGAGCAAAACAGCGAGCCCCAAAAATATTACAATCGGGGCAAGGAAAAACAGCCGCTTCACTTTTGGCTCTCCCCGTTCTGCGCGCTATCCTCCTCAAGCATGCGCACGCTCTTTTTCGCGCGCGAATGGCTTTGCAAAGAAACTACAATCGCAGCCGCCAAGACCAGCGCGCTGATGATATAGGCTGGCCACACATAGACCGCATAGCCGCCCATGGCGAAAAAACTCGCCATGATTTACGCGCCCTTCGCCATCATCAACGAGCGCGCCCGGCGCTCGAAGATCTCCGTCTGCATACGGATCAGCCACAGCCAGGCGAACAGCGCCGTGTAGCCCAGCATCATGATGAAGAGCGGCGTCAAAAAGCTCTTGTCGATGGTCGGTCCGCCCGGCCGGATGATGCTCGCGGGCTGATGCAGCGTGTTCCACCAATCCACGGAGAAGTGAATAATCGGGACATCGGCCGCCCCCACGAGCGAGAGGATGGCGGCGGCTTTGGCGGCGCGCACCGGATCGTCGATGGCGTTCCACAGCGCGATATAGCCCAGATAGATGAAGAACAGGATCAGTTCGGAGACGAGCCGCGCATCCCCCCATTGCCAATAGGTGCCCCACATTGGCCGTCCCCACAGCGAACCGGTAAGAAGCGCCAATGCCGTGAACGACGCCCCCAAGGGCGCCGCGGATTTGGCGGCAACATCGGCCAGCGGGTGACGGAAGACCAGGCCCACCAGCGAGGCACCCGCCATCACGCCATAAATCATGATGCCCATATAGGCGGCGGGCACATGCACGAACATGATCTTGACGCTCTGGCCCTGCTGGTAATCGGGGGGGGTGGCGAGAAGGGCCCAATAGAAACCAAGGCCAAGCAGAATGGCCGCAAGTCCGCATATCCAAGGCGCGATCGCATTGGAGAAATCGAGAAAACGTTTGGGATTGGCGAGAAAGGTAATCATGACACCTACATAAGCCCTCCCTGCAAAATTGTCGAAATCAGCTGCCGAGATTGAGTCTGACGGACGCCGCCGCCGCAAACGGCGACAGCCCCACCGCCGCCACGGAAAACGCCGCCAGAAAGAGAAACGCGCCGCGTCCGGTTCCATCGATGGCGTCCATGACCGCGCCCGCACCGAAGATCAACGCAGGTGTGATCAGCGGAAGCACGATGAGAGCGAGTATGAGGCCGCCGCGACGGATCGAGAGCGTGAGCGCCGCCCCGATGGCGCCGACGCCCGAAAGGGCCGGTGTCCCGATCAGGAGCGAGCCAATCAGCGCCAAATAACCGGCCGGGGGGAGATTGAGCAGAAGCCCCAGCACGGGTGAGAGCACCACCAGCGGCAGACCCGTGGTCAGCCAATGGGCGAGGATTTTGGCGGTTGCCACCCATTCCAGACTGAGCGGCGACAAAGACAGCACATCGAGACTGCCGTCCTCGAAATCCGCCTGGAACAGCCGGTCGAGCGAAAGCAGCGCCGCAAGCGCAGCCGACACCCATAAAACGCCGCCGGCAATACGTCCGAGAAGCGCGAGATCCGCGCCGACACCGAAGGGAACCAGTGCCGAAACCAGCGCAAAGAAGGCCGCCGCAAGACTGGCGCCTCCGCCTGCCCGGAAGGCCAAACTCATATCGCGCAAAAGAAGGGCTCGGAACGCGATCATGCCGGACCCAGAAAAAAGCGTGTGGCGTCCAGGCCGAGCGTCTCATGCGTGGCGATGATCGCGATGCCGCCATCGTCGCAATGTTCGCCAATGAGCTGGGCGGCCAATCGCCGGCCCGCGGCATCGAGAGAGGAAAGCGGCTCGTCGAGCAGCCATAGCGGCCGGTTGCTGAGGATCAGCCGCGCCAGGCCCAGGCGTTTGCGCTGCCCCGCCGAAAGATATTGCGCCGGCAAATCGGCAAGGCGCTTGAGGCCCACATGATCGAGCACGCCGGCAATGTCGATACGCGCCCCATACAGAGCCCCGAAGAACTTGGCGTTCTCCAGCACCGTCAGCTGTGCCTTCACTCCATCATTGTGGCCAATCCAGCCGGTGAGCTTGCCCCGTTCTTCGGGGTCGGTCACCGCATAGCCCGCACTCATCTGCATACGGACGTCACCGGAAATCTGGGGCAGGAAGCCGGCGAGAATGCGCAAGGCGGAGCTTTTGCCAGCTCCATTGGGCCCCTCCAGAGTCAGCACCTGACCGGTGGCGGCCGCGAAGCTGAGGTCCCGGAAAATGCGCCGCGCGCCCCGCTCGCAGGTGAGGTTCTGCACTTCGACGAGGGAGAGAGCAGCCATTCACTTCCTCAGTGTCATGGCCCGCAAAAGCGGGCCATCCAGGCGATGAAAACTCTTTCGCCGCGCGGACGCGCGGCGGCTGGGTGGCCCGGTTCCTTCGATACGCTCAGGTCCGGGCCATGACAATTAAGGGGAGCGGCAGAAAGAGGCAAATCGGAAAACGACCGCGTTCCGCTCAATACATATGCTGGCCGCCATTGATGGACAGGGTCGAACCCGTGACGAAGCCGGCATTGTCGGCCACCAGGAAGGCAACCCCCCGGGCAATTTCCTCGGCCTTGCCCAGCCGGCCCACCGGGATGCGAGCCACGATCTTCTCCAGCACATTCGCAGGGACCGCCGAGACCATGTCGGTGTCGATATAACCCGGAGCGATGGCATTCACCGTGATCCCCTTGGCAGCACCTTCTTGGGCAAGCGCCTTGGTGAAGCCATGGATGCCCGATTTCGCAGCGGCATAGTTGACCTGGCCATATTGGCCCGCCTGGCCGTTGATCGAGCCGATATTCACGATGCGGCCGAAATTCTTGGCCAGCATACCCTCCCATACCGCTTTGCACATGTTGAAGCAGCCGCCCAGATTGGTATCGAGAACCTGATCCCAATTGGCGCGGCTCATTTTGCGCATGGTGCCGTCGCGGGTGATGCCGGCATTGTTGACGAGGATTTCGACCGGGCCGAACTGGGCTTCTATGGCGCCCACCGCGGCCGTGCATGCGTCCAGATCCGAGACATCCCATTTTCGCGCCACGATGCCGGTCTCCCCGGTGAAGGCTGCAGCTTTCGCGTCATCGCTGCCGTAATTGGCAATGACCGTGCAGCCCGCATCCTTCAGGGCAATCGAGACGGCGCGGCCGATACCGCGTGTTCCGCCCGTGACAACCGCAACGCGTGACATGATTCCTCCCTATGCTCCACCGGACGAACGTCTCCGGCTGAGGCTTCTGCTAAAATCCTCACGCCGAGCTTGTCGAAGCTTGAGGCAAATCGCCAGCCCTTAACGCTCGACGCAGACGGCGATGCCCATGCCGCCGCCGATGCACATGGTGGCG
>DATARE010000275.1:0-3553 GCA_036264295.1 Micropepsaceae bacterium
CCCTTGACTTCCAGGCGATAGACCATGGTCTGCACCGTCGAATAAGCGAGACTTTTGCCCCGACTTTTGCTCTTGAGCAGATGCTCCTGGATCTCACGGATCGCCAGCCGTCCGTGCTGCCACATCGTCTCCATGACCTGCAATTCCAAGCGCGATAGCCGCAGCTGTGCCATGCTTGACCCACGTTACATTTGTAGTAAAGCTTACGACAGCTGAAGAAAATTGGCAACAGCGCCGGCAACGGTGCGCTCAGCCGCGCGCGGCCGGGCAAAAACACGTGGAGGAAGGAAATGAAATTCCGCATCATCGCAGTTGCTTGCGCAGCATTCGCCTTTTCGATAGCGACACCAGCCCACGCTGCGGCTGCGCCGAACTTCGCGGGGGAGATACCCAATATCCCCGGCAAGTCCCTGATCGCCAATGAAGTCAGTTATGCACCAGGCGAGGCTTCGCCGGCCCACACGCACGGGCCGGTGGCTTTCATTTACGCCTATGTGATATCGGGCGCGATCGAATCGAAGGTGAATGATGGCGAAACCCGCATCTATCATGCGGGCGAGAGCTTTTCCGAACCGCCGGGCGCGATGCATTGGATCTGCCGCAACGCGAGCAAGACCGAGCCGGCAAAGTTTCTCGCGGTATTTGTTACTGACACCGATGCCAAGATGAAGATGACACCCATTAAATGATCTTCACCTAAGGAATTCTATTTATGCGTCGCCTGGCTCAGCTATCGCTCCTTCTGATGTTCTGCTGCGCGGTCGGCGCGCAGTCGCAAGCCGCTCCCGCCCCCCAAGCCAACCCGGCCGGCGCGGCACTCTCACCGAAAGATCCGGCCTATATTGCGGAAGATCCGATATTGGCAAAGCTGGTCGGCAAACCGGCGCCGGCGCTGACGCTGAAATCCATCGACGGAAAATCGATCAACCTCTCGGACTTTTATGGCAAGCGGCCGGTCTATCTGAAGCTTTGGGCGACCTATTGCATTCCCTGCCGATTTCAAATGCCCGGCCTGAAGAAGATCTTCGCGTCCACCGGCGATCAGATGACCACCATCGCGGTGAATGCCGGCGTGGCGGACGACATCAGCAAAGTGAAAGAGTTTGTACAGGATTTCGATCTGCATATGCCGGTTGCCGTCGATGATGGCCGCCTGGGTGCGTGGATCGGCATGCGCGCAACGCCCGTTCATCTGGTCATCGGGCGTGATGGGCGCGTGATTTTCGCGGGCCACCAGGATGGCCCGATGCTGGACGCCGCCATCAGGCAGGCCTTGGCGAGCAAGGCCTCGCCCGCCGGCGCGGCAACCACCAGGCTCGCCGATCTGGCTGTTCTGAAGACCGGCGACGTCATTCCGCCGATCGCGCTTCAGTCTTCGGATGGAAAAAACATCACCCTGCCGCACGGCTCGCGCCTTCGCGCGATATACTTCTCCGCCACCTGGTGCGAAAGCTATATGAAGAGCACGCAAGCGAGCGAGGCGGAGAAGTGCAAAAAAGGTCGCGAGCAGGTCGACAAGTTGGCGACCGACCAATCCGTCGAATGGTACGGCGTGATGAGTCACATGTGGACGACGCCCAAGGACTTGGCCAAATACGAGTCCAAGATGAAGCCTCCCTTTCCATTGGCGCTTGATCAGTCCGGCGCCGCGTTTCGCACCTTCGGCGTGAAACGTTTCCCTGCCGTCGCGCTTATCGACACACATGGGCACCTTATCAAGTTGGTCGAGGGAGATCCGGCGAAATTTGCGGCCGCGATTTCGTCGCTGCAGGTCAGCAAATAAGCATGCGGCTCTAATTGTTCGTCTCTTCCTTAAGGACCAGTCCCGCGTTGGCCATGGTGTCAATCGCGGCCGCCAGCGTGCCAACCAACTGCTGGTTTGGAAGCATGGCGACGAGATCCTGTAACGGCACGCTTTCATGGCCCGACAGGCGCTGGAAAGCCGGAATGAATTCGGGCTGTATGAACCAATAGGTGCCCGCGGCGAAGAATTTCGCCATCGGCTCGCCCGGCTCCTTCTCCACATGGAGCGAATGCTGAAATGCCAGACGGATGCGGGTCGAAAGGCTGAGCGGCTTGTGCTGTTCCTTGGGCGCCATGGGCAGACGGATGCGCGGCCTGACGCGCCGGCTGGCCTTCTGGGTCCCCAAGAATTTTCCCAGGGGATCGCCGGCCCCGGATGCCTCGATGAGCTTCACCATCCGCGCCACGAATTGTTTTCGCGTGCCGGGATCTTCCATCTGGGTAAGGCTCATGCGCGCCTCGGGATGGCGGCGCAGGGTGCGCATCCACCAGGTGAGGAACTCCACGGCGGTTGAGGGCCGGGCGCTCCAGCTCACATGCAGGGAAGGTTCGTCCAGCGGATAGGCGACGTGCCAGAAGCCGCGCGGGAGATAGAGGAGATCGCCGTCATTCAGTATGCCTTCCCAGATCGGCGGGACAGTGGGTGGCTGTGCGGTCTCGCTGTCATCGTCCAGGGGGTCGGTGCGGGTGGGGGCAAAGACCTGCCACCGTTTGCGGCCGGAGAGCTGCAGCACAAATATTTCCTGCGCATCCCAATGCACGTTGAAGCCTTTCTGGGTGCGCCAACCGGCATAGAGATTGGCGGTGCAGGCGCAGGAGAACGTGGCTTCAATGGATTCCGTGAGATGGGCCACAGCTGGCGAAACTTCCTGCAGCGAATCCAGGGCCATGGTCGCGCCCTGGCCCAGAAGCGCAATCAAACCGCCGGCATTGAGCTTGAGCGAGCCCACCGGCCCGTCAATATAGCGGCGCAAATCCACCATCACACCTTCCTGGAAGATCCGCAGCTGCGGCTGGGGCGGCGGGTGCCATTCCAGGATGTGGCTTAATTCCTCCCAAGGCAGGATGGGGGTAAAGCGTCCTTTGGGACCGGCGAGATGCAGGAATTTTTTGGTCCAATATTCGGCCACGAAGCGCTCGCGGGTCAGCGGCGCGATCATCTGGTCGAAATCAATGGCCGGGTGGGACATTCGTCGGATCGCTGCTGGAACGGGACAGGAGTCCTTTAATAGCCAAAAGGTACCGGCGCAAATGCGGGGCCCTTTTGTTGTCTTGGGATGTCTACGCGGCCAGTTCACCATGGGGCAAACGACAATAAATCTACTCTGCCCCAATTCTTCCAGCCCGCCTTCGCGCTGACCCGCTTCGGCGCGGCAGCCTCCGCTGCTGCGCGGCGTGGTCCTCCTCGCGGCTATGCCGCTCGTCGGGCGCCAGCTTTTCTAAGCTCGGCTTCGCTCGCTAAGAAAAGCTAGGCGTGGTGGCCCCGGCCCCGTCCGCCCGCAGCGCCTGGAAGGCGCGAGGACGGACAAATCAAACAACAGGTCCGGGCCACCAGATCGAGCGAAGCGAGAGATGGTGGCCCCGGACCGACTCGAACGGTCACGTCCCTCTCGGAACAACGGATTTTAAGTCCGGTGCGTCTACCAATTCCGCCACGGGGCCGGTGGTCATGGAATACTCAAGGGGCTCGCGGCGGGCAAGGCAGGGGCGAACAGCGAGTGCCGGAATTGTGAAGCGCGCCGAGCGGCAG
>DATARE010000308.1:0-13371 GCA_036264295.1 Micropepsaceae bacterium
CAGCACGCTCGGGGGCCATGGAATGGCCAGCAGCTGATCGAACAGCACATAGATAAAGACACACATGAAGACGGCCATGGGCACAGTTATGCGCCACGGCTCGCGCCCTTCGATGCGCATTAGCGCAATGACAAAAACAGGCACAGTCGGAATAAGCCCGATCAGGGCCATGGAAATCAGGAATGCGATCATCCAGCCGAAGAAAATCGCACCCCGGATAAGCAGGGTTTTGACGGGCAAATGGCTGACGCTGCTTTTGATGTCCATGTGGATCTTCTGTTGCACTTGCGCGCGTGCCATTTCGTCCAGGCTTTCTTTTCGAATCGTGCCGCGTTTGAACACTTCATTGGTCAGGGCGAGGGCGCAAAAGATGATGGCCCCCGTGCCAACGATCAGCGGGATAATCCGGGCCAGCGGGTTCCATTCCACCGCTTCCAGCATCATCACCGCAAAAAGGGCCAGCAGAAACGCCGGAAAGATATTGTGCCAGGAAAAATGCGGCGGCCCAAAATCCGACAGCATGCCTTTGATGCCGCCATGGGCGCGCACATCCTGCAGCAGTGGCCGGAACAGACTGACTGCGGCAAGGCCGAACATCACGATCACCACGGGCCGCGTCATCCAGGATGAGCCATAACGCTGGATGGAAATGAACATGTAGCGTTCGAGCACGCTGCCCAGAATGAACCCGAGCACCAAAGGCGGCCGCGGCCAGCCGAAATGCTTCAGGCCCCAGCCCAGTATGCCGAAGAACAGCAGCGCATAGAGATCGCCCCATTCGCGCTTGCCTTCGAAAGCGCCAATATAAACGAGGCACAAAACAACCGGAAGAATCAGCGTGTAGCGCAGCGTCGCCAGTTTCGCGAATTGTCCGGACAGAAGGAAACACAATCCGGAACCCAAAATATTGGCGATGGCGATGCTCCACACCATCGAATAGGTGATGTCGAGATTCTTCGTCACCATGTCCGGGCCAGGCACCAGGCCGTGAATCAAGAATGCCCCAAGCAGAATCGCCATGCCGGCGGAGGAGGGGACCCCAAACACCACGGTGGGAACGAGCGCGCCGCCTTCGCGCGAATTGGTGGCGCTTTCGGCCGCAATGACGCCGCGCACATCGCCGGTGCCAAAGCTCTTCTGCGCGCCTTTTTCGGTTCGCAGCGCGTGACCATAGGAAAGCCAATCGATAACGGCCGCGCCGATGCCCGGGATCATGCCCATAAAGGAGCCCAGTGCAGAACAGCGCAGCACAAGGAACCAATTGTGGAAACAATCATGGATGCCTTGCAGCAGCCCCGCGCGGGTGTCGACATGCTTGTTTTCGGTGACGATGGAGGTGCGGCCCACCAACAGATCGCAGAGCTCGGGCAGGGCATAGATGCCGAGCGTCAATGGCACCAGCGGCAAACCCTCCCACAGATAGAGTTGCCCCATGGTCCAGCGCAGCGTGCCGGTCTGCGGGTCCGAACCGATCATGGCCAGCATCATGCCGAAGCAGGCGCAGGTCAGCCCGCGCAAAGGCGTGTTGCCCGAAAGCACCGAGACCATGGAAATGCCGAACACGGCGAGCGACAGAAGCTCCGGCGAACCGACATAGAGGATGAACGGCCGCACCACCGGAAGGAGTGCGGCCATGAGCGCAGCCCCGAACAGGCCGCCCATCATGGCCGACATATAAGAGGCGCCCAGTGCGCGCCCGGCTTCGCCACGCCGGGTCATGGGGTAGCCGTCGAGCGTCGTGGCCGCCGATGCGGCATGGCCGGGCGCACCGAGCACGATGGCCGAGATGGGATCGGCGGTGGTCGTGGTGGAGGCGAGCCCGAGCAGGAGCGCCATGGCGGTCGGCGGGTCCATGGCATAGGTGAAGGGCAGGAGCAGCGCGGTTCCCGCGACGCCCCCAATGCCGGGCAGAATGCCGAGGCAGAGGCCCATGGTCACGCCGAGAAACAGGAAAGGGAGCGTGTGCCAGCTGAAGATAATGAAGAAAGCCTCGCCCGCGGCGTGCAGGATTTCCAATGGCTCCCCCTTTGTGTTGGCCCAACAGTGTTTCATGCCGGGGGTCCTTCGCAAGGGCCAGCCGTCCGGTGGTGAGACAAGGTGGTGTGAGCCGGGCGTCACCGGAGCCCTTGATCGGCCCTTGTTCTGGCCGGTCAGAGGCGATATTTGGGGCAGCCTGCATGGTAGCGGCGCAGCCGGCGGTCTTTGGGGGATCGTCTAATGGTAGGACTGCAGACTCTGACTCTGCCTGTCTAGGTTCGAATCCTAGTCCCCCAGCCAATGCGGCCCCGGTCTGATCCGGCCGCAGCCGGTACGCCACCATTTTCAGGATTGCGCTCCAATCGCTATGCAGCCCTTCGGCAGCATGTGCGTATTCTGAAAAAGGGAGACGCAGTGGCCAGACGGGACATTTTTGCCATCGGCGCTTCCGCGGGAGGAATAGCGGCGCTTCGGCGGCTTGCGTCCAAACTTCCCAGTGACTTCCCGGGTTCCATTTTGATCGTCTTGCACATTTCACCCGAAAGCAACGGGCTGTTGCCGCAGATATTGGCCAATTCCGGCCCGCTGCCGGCCAAGAACGCAGCCCACAACGAACCGGTGCTGCCCGGCCAAATTTATGTCGCCCCTCCGAACCAGCATCTTCTGGTTTCGGCAAGCGGCGCGATCCAAATCAGCCATGGGCCGAAAGAAAACCGGTTCCGCCCCGCCATCGATCCGCTATTTCGCTCTGTGGCGCTTGCCTATACCCACAGGGCTGCCGGGATCATCCTGTCCGGCGCCTTGGACGATGGAACCTCCGGTCTCTGCGCGATCAAACGTCAGGGTGGATTGTCCATTGTGCAAGACCCCGGCGAGGCAGAGGTCCCATCGATGCCGCAAAGCGCGTTGCGTCATGTCGGGGCTGATTACTGCCTTCCGATCGATGGTATCGCCGGGTTGCTGCCGCGTCTCGCCAGGGAGGCGCAGGCCCCTACGGAAACACAGGACCCAGCCCACATGCCTGACGATATCATGCGCGAAGTGGAAATTGCCGCCGATGAAACCAGCTCCATCTCTTTGCAGCACCTCACCGAGCCGTCTCGCTTCACCTGTCCGGAGTGCAGCGGTTCGCTTTTCAATGTGCAAGATTCCGCTGTTTCGCGATTCCGCTGTCACACAGGCCATGCGTTCACGCTTTCAAGCCTGGAAGCCGAGCTGCGAGGCTCCATCGAACAAACGAGCTGGGCGGCCATTCGCGTGTTGCAGGAGCACGCGATGTTGCTGACGGAAGCGGCGGCTCTTCCCGAAACGACCGCGGAATCAAAGTCCATGTTCATCGACAAAGCCGAGAGCGCGCTGAGAAAGGCGCGCCTTATCCGTACGACATTGCTTGAGGCGTGATGCCTGCCGGCACAAACGCCGGTCGTCAGTTGGTTTTTTCTTCCGGCTGTCTGTTGGTCAGATCCACGAATGTGACGACCACGCCATCGATGCGGGTGTCTGCCGTCCGGTAAGGGCGAATCCGCATCATCAGCACAAGATGGTTTGCCGTAGGAATCTCCTTCTCGAATTTTTCACCGTTTTGCATAACCGTCATAAGGTCGCGTTCGAACTCCGGATAGTCGAGCTGATTGGTGAAATCGGTGATCTTGCGGCCTTCGTCGCGTGCGTTGATGTTGAAATATTCCCGTACCGTCGGCGTGAATCGTTTAATGCACAAATTGCGGTCTAAGAAGAGAGTCGCAAAATCCGTGGCGATGATCAGGTTTTCCAAATCATTATGCGCGCTCGACACCGCATCGAGCTTCAGCTTCAATTCGGCATTCAGCGTTTGAAGCTCCTCATTCATCGATTGCAGTTCTTCGTGGCTGGTCTCGAGCTCTTCCGCCGTCGAGCGGTATTCCTCATTGATAGACTGCAGCTCCTCATTGGCGGCGCGCAGGTTTTCCGTCGCCGTCTCATATTGCTGGCGCATGTGTTTGAGATGGCCGCGTGTCGCAGCAAGCTCTTCCTGGAGTTGCTTCACCAGTGTGTCGGAAGTCTTGCCCTCATCGCTCGCCTGGTCGATGGGTATTTCGGCGGGGCCTGCCTCGATAAAAAGTACCAGCGCTTTCGGTTGACTGCCCGCGTTGTGCACGGGGCTGACTTGAAGGCAGACATTGCGGGAATGGCCATTGAATTGCACCGAAATCGGAAGACTGAAACTCGATTGCCCCTCTTCGAATGCCCGATGAAGGCCAATGCTCAACTCTGCGCTCAGCTCTTGGCGAACGAATTTCGTGGAATCGAAAGTCGGTGTCCCCGGCGGCACATTCATGTATTGGCCGGCGCCTTCCGATAGATGCACAATTCTGTGCATTTCATCGACCAACATGCTTGGCGGCGCGAATTCGGCCAAAGCTTGGCGATGCTGTTCGGCGATGCCTGGCGGCTTGCTTCCCTCGGTCGGGAGGCGAGGAAGCAAAGTATCGGAAGGACGAAAATCCCGAAGCAGCTGCGGGAACGGTATCGGATCATCCACCCTCTTGCCGGTCGATTGGTAGATCCGTGCAACCCTGTCCAGGGGCCGGAATAAGCCATCTGGATGCTCGGCGGTTTCGGACGAGCCGAGAAACAAAAACCCATCGGGCAGCAGCGCGTAATGGAAGGTGTTAAGAACCTTGTGTTGGAGTTCGCGGTTTATGTAGATGAGAAAATTTCGGCAGCAAACAACGTCGACCCGCGAGAACGGCGGGTCCCTGAGCACATTGTGCAATGAAAAGACCAGCAAATCCCGCACTTCTCGCCTTATGCGATATTCATCGCCTTCCAGTATAAAGAAACGGCGCAACCGTTCATCGGTGACATCTGTGCTGATGGAAGCGGGATAACAACCCTCCCTGGCAATCGCCAAGGCATGCGCATCGAGGTCTGTTGCGAAGACTTGAATCTCCGGCCTGATCTCACGGCGGGACGCCTCTTCCAGCAACAGCATTGCAACCGAATAGGCTTCCTCGCCGGTCGCGCAAGCGGGCACCCAGACGCGAATGGGCCCGGCGCCATTTTTCTTGTCAAAGACCGGCGCGACGACGATCTTCGCCAATTTGTCGAAGAACTGGGAATCCCGGAAAAACTTGGTCACTGCGATCAAGATATCTTCGAACAGTGCCTGAGCTTCACCGCTATGTTCACGCAGATAGGTAAGATAGTCGCGTAGCGAAGTGGCACGAACAACTTGCATCCTGCGGCTCATGCGGCGCATCAAACTGGCGCGTTTGTATTGCGAGAAATCGTGACCGGTTCTTACGCGCAGATATGCCAGGATACGAACGATGACTTCTTCGTCGTCGTCCTCCGGCGGCTTCAGGTTCTGTTTCGTGCGGATCAACTCGACCACTTGGGTGGCGATTTCGGCTGCCGGAAGCACGAAATCCGCTGAACCCAATGCAATGGCGCTACGCGGCATGGAATTGAATGGCGCTTCATTCGGATCCTGCACCAGAATGATGGCGCCGGATTCTTTCATCAAATTGACGCCGATCGAACCGTCCGAACCTGCGCCGCTGAGGATGATGCCAAAACCATCATGATATGTTTCGGCGACGGAACGGAAGAAAAGGTCGATAGGCGCACGAAAGCCCCTGGCCTCCTCGAATTCCGCAATGCGCAAATCCTGTTCGGAAAGATAGAGCCGCCGATTTGGCGGAATGACGTAGATATGATTCTTCTCCAAAGGGGTGGTGCCGTTCACTTGCGTGATAGGGAGCGGGGTGCGCGTCCCAATCACCTCCGACAATTCGCTCGCATGTTCGGGATCGAGATGGATCACCACGACGAAGGCGGCGCCCGCATCCGCGGGAATACGGCTGAAGAATTCCAGCAACGCTGGAATGCTTCCCGCCGAACCACCGATCGCGACAATCGGAAATGGCGGCACGGGCAGCATATCCGGCTTGTGTGAATCGCGTTCTTCGTCAGACAGGGAACTCTCCTAAGCTACAAGAAAGCACCGGGTTCGAGAGGCTTACCACCTAAGGCTTGGCGGCAAAAGCAACGTCCGGCGGTTTCAGATGGGAATCTGATTTGTTGTTGTATCCCTGTCCCCTGAATGTCAATCTGCGTGTGCATTCATTGGAGTGCGCGGAATGGCGAAAACTTCATTGGTTGAAATGAGATTTCGCCTCCGGGCGGAGGAATTGCGCACCGTCGCGGGCACTGCGACTCAGGCGCAAAATCGTCAATTTCTGATCAATATTGCTGCCGATTACGAGAGCTTGGCCAACCGGGCGGAGCTTCTCGCGGCTTTGAACGAACGTGTCGCAAGGACGGATTCAAGGGATGCCGGTTCTCCGGAGCCGGAAGGTGCGGAAAACGTTCTTGAGCAGGACAGCAAATCTTTGACCCTTGACGACAAGGTCCAGCTCTATCGAGATATGGCGGCAGATGCTTCGGTTTTGGGAGGAGCGGCGGAGGGATGGACGCGCAAGGGATGGGTCGCTTTGTCCGAGAGCTGGACAAAGCTGGCTGATGATTTGGAGGACGAACTCAAGCATCGCTGGTGGAGAAAGGTGGACGCCGCAAAATAATCGCATGCGTTATGGCCGGAAATTGTAAGATCAATAGAGGACAACAATAATGTCATATCGCAACCAGTTGCTGACGGTTTTGGCACGAGGCGGTGTGAGCCTCGATGACCATCTCGAACGGGTTGAATTTGCCCCACACGAACGCGTGCAAAATCCAAATCAGCCTGTCGATTTTGTGTATTTCCCGGAATCGGGCCAGTTCTCGCTTATGGCGGCTGGCCTGCTTGGGCGAAATGTCGAAGTCGGGATCATCGGCAATGAGGGAATGACGGGTGTTTGCGTTGCTTTGGGCGATGACCGTTCGCCGCATCTCTGTTTTGCCCAGGTGCGTTCTGTCGCTTTCCGGTTGGCAGCCACCGTCCTGACGGACGCGAATGCCAATTCGACAATAGCGCGCGCGATATTGACCAAATATGCGCACACCGTGATGACGCAGATGGCATACTCCGCGCTTGCGGGCGCCCATGCCAGCATTGAGCAGCGCCTTGCCCGGTGGCTGTTGATGTCGCAAGACCGGCTCGGCAGCCCGCTTCCGGTCACACATGAGCAATTGGCATTTTCGATTGGGGTGCGCCGTGCCGGAATCACCGAGGCGCTTCATCAATTGGCCGGAAAGAAGTGCATTACCGTAAAGCGCCGGCGCATTGAGATTTGCGATCGCATCGGGTTGCAAACGCTGGCAGCGGGACTTTATGGAACGCCGGAAAGGGAATATCAGCGGCTTACGCTTCCTGCCTGAATTGGCTGCCGGTTGAACGCAGAAAGACTGATTTCGGCAGAGACGCAGAGTCCGCAGTTCTATCTCGGGTTATTGAGTCCGATATCGTACGAGCGCAGGCCTCGGTGCAAATCGCCTGCGTTTCGTGGCGGTTCGGTGTTCGCGTGCCGCGGGAGCGATCTGCATTTGTTAAACGTTATCTTGTCGATGAGCTTGTGCCAGACCTAAGCAGACGATAGGCGCAAGAAGCGCTGCGTTGCCGGGCACCGGCGCCGTTTGGAAAAGGGCGAAAGGTGAAACCAAGTGAAGAACTTCTCTTGGCCGCTCGCTATCGGACGCATGCGGAGGAATTGAGGGTGATCGCCGAGAGCGACCGCGACCGAACCTCATCGCGCATGCTCCTCCGCATCGCCGTGGATTACGATCGTATGGCGAGTATCCTTGAGGAAATCGACAAGACCAATCGATCTATCCTGAAGCGGTAATGCGCGGCGATTGGAAACTTCAGCCATGGCTTCACAATATACCTCAGCATCAGCATGCCGGTGTTCGGGCGCGCCTACCGTCGAGAAGCGGGAGGCCGCAGCGGTTTAGAAACTTGGCGCGCGGTGAAACCTTTTTGGGCCGCAGATTGTTTGCTTGCCGGAACAGTCGCGAGATTCGCCATGGACGACACGACCCGACGGCAAGTGATGACGGCGGCAACGCTGAGTGCGGTAGCAGCAATGACGTCTCCGGTGGCGGCGCAATCCCACGGCGGCGGCGGTGCCAGCGGCGGCAAAGAAAATCCCGGCGACAAATATCCCAAACCGCCTTTTGCACCACAGTCGCAACCGTGGCCGGGGCTGGCGAGCCGGATGAATCCGCGTCCGGACCATGGCGAGATGAGCTATGTGGGCTCGGGCCGGCTCCGGGGCCGCAAGGCGCTGATCACCGGCGGCGATTCTGGCATGGGGCGCGCTGCGGCCATCGCTTATGCGCGCGAGGGCGCGGATGTTGCAATCAACTATCTGCCGGCCGAGGAGCCGGACGCGCGCGAGGTGGTCGAGTTGATCCATCACGCCGGACGCACAGCGGTCCCAATTCCGGGCGATTTGCGTTCGGAATCTTTTTGCCAAAATCTCGTCGAACAGGCGGTGCGGGGGCTGGGCGGTCTCGACATTGTGGTCTGCAATGCGGCCAGGCAGCAATCGCGCCAATCGATTCTCGACGTCTCGACAGAAGATTTCGACGCGACGATGAAGACCAATATTTATGCGCCGTTTTGGATCATCAAAGCGGCACTTCCGCATCTGCAGCCGGGATCGGTGATTATCGGCACCACTTCCGAGCAGGCATATGATCCATCGCCCGATCTTTACGATTATGCGCAGACCAAGGCGGCGACGATGAATTACGTGAAGTCGCTGGCCAAACAGCTCGGGCCAAAGGGCATTCGCGTCAACGGCGTTGCGCCGGGGCCAATCTGGACGCCATTGCAGATTTCCGGCGGCGCGACCGAAGGCAAGGTCGTGACCTTTGGGGCCACGGCGCCCTTGGGACGCCCAGGGCAACCGGCGGAGTTGGCAGGCATCTATGTGCGGCTCGCCGAGGACGATGGCAGCTACACCACAGGCAACATTTACGGCGCCGGCGGCGGCCAGGGACAGCCCTAAGAGTCAGGACGATGGCGAAGCCGGTACTCTTGCTTTCCGCGCTCATGCTGATGACGAGCACCGGGCATTCTTTCTCGGCGCAGGAGACACCCATGCCAATGCCCACCAAGGATTTCGTTGCCGCGGCATCGCAATCCGATCAATTCGAGATCCAGGGAGCGCGCGTCGCTGCCGCGCAGAGCAAGAATGCCCAGGTGCGCGCCTTTGCCCAGCAGATGATTCAGGATCATATGCGCGCGAACGAGGCTCTGGAGCAGGCGGCGATGAAATCTGGTATTTCGCCGCCGCCGAAAGGGATTGATCCCGATCAGGCGAAATTGCTGAGCGCGCTGCAGAGCCTTAGCGGCTCCGATTTCGACAAGACATACGCGAAACAGCAGGTGCTGGCACATCAGCAGGCGCTCGCGGTCCAGCAGAATTACGCCAGCGCCGGATCGGACCCGAATGTCCGGCAGGCGGCAAGCTCCGCAGTGCCGCTGATCCAGCATCATCTCGAAATGGCGCAACAGATGCGCAACATGGTGGGCACATCGTAACGGGCGGATTCGGAGTGCTCCCTGTGGAATCGCTCGTGAGCGCGAAAGTTCGTTGGGGTAGGGGCGCCGGTTTCTCCATGTCAGTAATCCGATGCTTGGAAGAAAATTTTATGACAGGACGCGCTTTACCACGCGGCATTGAACCGAAAACAGGCGAGAATTAGAGCGTTTCGCGATATATCCACATGCGGTGCTAAAACAAAGATCAAAAGAATTCCATAATAAAACGGGATGTCTACATTGACGTCCGGAAAAACAGTAAGTCTTTATAATCAAAGCGTCACCGTGACAATTACATAAAATTCATATAACTGACGCGAATACTTTCCATCATAAATAATTCACATAAGTGTAAATTAACTGTCGGAAATCCCCGTTATCGCAGCCTGCACCGTTAAAGCGGGAGCAGATGCCCGGCTTGCGGTTGGAATCGATCAATCCGCGGGGATCAAATGAAACTCAAAAGTATTTTGGCTGGCACTATTGCGTTCGTGGCGTTCACCGGTCCCGCCTTCGGGCAGGCCGCAACGGCCACAGCCGCGCCGGTAGACAAGAAAATTCACTTCAAGGGCATTACGCTTTCGCTGGGTGGCTTTTTGGCGGCCGAAACCGTTTGGCGGTCGAACAATCTGGAGTCCGATATCGGTTCTCCGGGCTTTGCCAAGATTCCCTTTGCGGGTCCCGGTCCGGGCGGCACCGGCAACAATGTCGCGCTCGGGCATACGGGCGAATTTCGCATGACCGCCCGCCAAAGCCGGGTTCAGGGTCTGGTCGAAGGGGATTTCGATCCCACGACTCACTTCGCCATGTATGGCGAGTTCGATTTCATGGGTGGCCCCGCCAGCGCGAATTCGAACGAAAGCAATTCCTATGCTCCGCGCATCCGCAATTTGTACGGATCGGCGGATTGGAGCGATATCGGCGTCCACGTCCTGTTCGGCCAAAGCTGGTCTTTCGCGACGCTCAACGGGCAGGGCATGTCCGAACGCACCGAACTTGCTCCCCCCACGATCGAAGCCCAATATTCCGCGGGGTTCGTGTGGACGCGGCAGGCTCAGCTTCGCGTCGTCAAA
The DNA here is from genome assembly GCA_036264295.1 of Micropepsaceae bacterium. Lineage (GTDB taxonomy): Bacteria > Pseudomonadota > Alphaproteobacteria > Micropepsales > Micropepsaceae > CAIYRG01. The sequence goes on from DATARE010000308.1 coordinate 10,525, forward strand.
AACTTCGGCAACGAGTTCTGGGTCGGTCTGTCGGTCGAAAACCCGCAAACGACCATCGGCGGCACAGCGCCGACCGGCTTCACCGGTCTTACGGTCAGCAGCGGCAGCGGCTTCAATGGCGGCAGCACCAATGTCGGGCTTGCCGAATTCAATCCCGGCATCACTCTGTCGCTCAATCACGTTCCCGATCTGATCGGCAAGGTCGCCTGGGAGCCGTCGTTTTTCGGACGCAACGTGCATCTTGAAGCCGTCGGCATGTACCGCGATTTCTATGATCGTTTCGGCACGTCTTTGACCAATGTGTCGAACCACAACGTCTCCGGCGGTGGCGGTGGTGTCGCAGGTCTCATCAAACTTGTGCCCGGGGCGTTGGACCTCCAATTCGATACTCTGTTCGGCGAAGGAATCGGCCGTTATGGCGCCAGTCAGCTTCCGGACGTGACCTACAACTCCGACGGCACCTTCGCGCCGATAAGACAGGATATGGAGATGGTCGGCCTGACGTGGCATGCCACCAAGGCGCTCGATATCTATGTGTTCGCCGGCCGCGAACACGACGATTCGAACTTCTTCAACGGTGCGCTCAATGGCACCACGCAGAGCATTGGTTATGGCAATCCGTCTTTCACCAATACGGGCTGCTTCAGCTCCACGTCGACTGCGGCCTGTGCCGGCAATGTGCAGACGGTCGAGCAGATCAATGTCGGCCTGTGGGACAATACCTATGACGGCGATTTCGGCCGGGTGAGAATCGGCCTGCAATATTCCTACACCTATCTGAAGGCTTTCGAAGGCGTCGGCGGCTCACCGCATACCTCCGACAACATGGTTTTCACCAGCTTCCGCTATTATCCGTTCCAATAACGATCCGATGACCGGGCCTCTCATCCGAGAGGTCCGGTCAGGGCCGTCTTGGTCCAATTTCAGCGATGACGGTCAGAATTTCGCGTTCAGGTCCACCTGGACAACGTCCACGGAGTAGGGCGATCCCGTCACTTCGCTGGAGCTCAGCCAGCGCGCCAGCAGATTCAGATTGTGACCCAATCCGACCGTGCCGCCAAAGATATAGCCCTTGGCGTTGGTGCCGCCGAGGTGAAAATCGGGATCGTTGAAGGCATCGACAACGGCATCGGATTCCACCCGCTTGTAGGCGCCGAAGAGATTCCACTGCCAGCGTTCGGAGACGGCGGGATAGCCGAAGGTAAGCCGCGCCTGGAAACCCATATTGCCGCCCTGATAGGGGCCGACAGTGGTGCCGTTGGGTGAGGGGCCGCGATTGTTGACCGGATTCGTTGCCGCCACTTTCGCCGCGTTGAAGGCAAGATTTGTGACGTAATCCCCGTCCAGAACGACATGGATCGGAGCGAAGTTTGCAATGTCCACCCGGCCCGTAATGTTCAGTTCGCGGAACGGTGTTGATAATCCGTAATACTGAAATGCCGGCGGATTGGTCGCGACCGACACAAGATCGCGAATCGCAAACAGCGTATTGCCGCCCTGTTGATATCCGGGCCGGCTTATATCGGTGTTGCAGGGATCGGCCGCGGAGAACACCGTGCAGGCGCTGGAAAGCTGGCCTTCGACTCTGTCGAAATAATAATACGCCGCGCCAAGTTTGACGTCGTAATTGCGCGAGGGCTGCCAATCCAGACCCGCTTGCGCGCCATACAGCCATTTGTCACGGCTGTTCTGCTTGTCGGAGCTGTTGTCGGGGAAATTGAAGATGGTGTTCTGGATCGGGAAAGCGCCGGCCGTGGAGAACACGCTTACACCGCGGAACAGTTGGTGATTGAACTGCGCCATCACGCCGTCGAAATCGAGATCGGGCCACCACACCAGATCGGTGGAGAACCAGGGATTGTTGAAGCGCCCCACCCAGAAGGCCAGCGATGAATTGGGCCGGTAATTCAGGAAGGCGTTGTCCAGCAGGATATTGTATTTGTTGAAGGTGGACCCAAGGGTCTGGTTTTCCGATGTCACCGTCACAAGATCGCCGGTGGCGAGCCTCAAGCCGGCCGTCAAACCTTCGAACAGCTCTGCATTCACTCCGAGGCGGAAGCGCAGCCGCGAACGCTGCCGGTCTTCGGTGGTGTTCAGAAGCGGCGGCGGAGTCCCGGCGGCATTATTCAAGTCGAAAGGTTGGCCTGCGTTGAGCGCCAGGAAATTCGGGAAGAATGCGGAATTCCGATTGTCGAACAGATCCCATTCGTAGCGCAGACGGAAATCGCCAAAGAACTGCAGGCGCTTCGTCCATTCGGGAACGGCATTGGGCGCCGCCCAATTTTCGTTCTTCGCCTCCTGTAGAACTTCTTGCTTCACTTCATCGCGGATTTGCCGCCGCACGATTTCCGGGATGTAGGGAACCCTTACACTGGCCGAAGCGGCGGCGGGCGGCGCGGTTGGGAGCGCTGAAGGCGTCTGCGGCTCGCTCGGGCTCGAAGCCACGCTTGGGGAAGGGACGCCTGCGATCCCTTGCGCACGCGCTGTAGCAGCCGCTTCATCCTCGGCTTGCCGGATAAGGGCATTGGCTTTGTCTTGGGTCAGGATGCCCTGTTCAACCAGGAGCCGGATGAGATTGACCACCGCCGAGCCCGTAGGCCCCGACATGCTGCTCGGTGCGGGCGGCAGCACGGGGCCGGCGGGCGGCGGCGTGATTTGGGGTGTCGCCGCCGCAGGTGTGCCGGCAGTTTGTGCCTGAGCGTCGTGAAGGGATAACGCAGACGCGACGATGGCAACCGCAAGACCGGGCATGCCGCGCGTCTTTCCAAAATCCTGGGGGCGATCGAGGCGATCGCTCACGTCCGAGAGACCTTGCCCGTCGCCCCAGCGCCGATTCGCACCATGGGC
>DATARE010000347.1:0-11850 GCA_036264295.1 Micropepsaceae bacterium
CGTTTAGGAGCAGACCATGGACGTGACATCGGCAGCATCAACGGGGACAGCGTCATCGGCATCAGGTGCTGCAAGCTCGCAGAAGCAATTGTCGTCGAATTTCGACACATTCCTGACGCTGCTCACCACGCAGCTGCAGAATCAGGATCCGCTGTCGCCCATGGATTCGAACCAGTTCACGCAACAGCTCGTCCAATTCTCCCAAGTCGAACAGCAGATCGATTCGAACAAGAATTTGGAAAGCCTGATCTCCCTGACCAAGACCCAGAGCGCTACCAATGCGGTCTCCTATCTCGGCAAGACCATCACCATCACCGACGGCACGGCCGCGCTTGAAGACGGCAGCTCCGCCAAATGGGCCTATTCGCTTCCAGGCGATGCTAAGACCACCAAGCTGATGGTCACGGATTCGTCCGGACACGCGGTCTACACCGCGACCGGGGAAACGACATCGGGCATGCACGCTTTTACCTGGGACGGCACCACCAGCGCGGGCAACACCGCACCGGCGGGCACCTACAAGCTTACCGTCGCCGCCACGGCCGCCGATGGCACCACGCTTACCAGCGATATCGCGAGCCAGGGCGTCGTCAGCGAAGTGGATCTTTCAGGAAGTGAACCCAGTCTGATGATCGGCCCCTTGGCCGTTCCGCTCAGCAAGGCGACCCTGATTTCGGGTCAATAAAACCAATGTCCCGCCGAGAAGCGGCGGGGCCAAACAGCAAGGATCGCGGATCCGAAGAGATCTGCCAGCCGTAATGTAAGGAAATCGTCCAATGAGCCTCTATGGCGCATTGCTCACCGGCGTGTCGGGCCTGGATGCCCAAAGCCGCGCCCTCAGCGTGACTTCGTCGAACATCTCCAACGTGAATACGGTGGGCTACAAGACCAGCTCCGCCAATTTCTCGACCTTTCTCGCCTCCTCCGGCTCGTCGAACGATATCTCGCCGTCGAGCGTGCAGGTCACCTCCTCGCAGCAGCTGACCCAACAGGGCCTTTTGCAGTCGACGGGCAATTCCACCGATCTGGCGATTTCCGGCAATGGATTTTTCGTCGTCACCGACAATGCGGCGAATCCGCAGGCCATGCAGTACACGCGTGCGGGCTCGTTCACGCCCGATTCGCAGGGCCGGCTGAAAAATTCCTCCGGATTCTATCTGGAAGGCTGGACCTTGAACCCGGACGGCAGCATGCCTGCCAACCGCAGCTCGCTGGGTCTGATCAATCTGGGAACCCTCAACGGCACCGCCGAAGCGACATCGTCCATGTCCCTGCGGGCCAATCTGCAAGCCTCCTCGCCGGTGGTCCCCGGTTACACGACGGGCGCCATGACGGCGGGCACGGACACGCCGCAATTCCCGCAGACCGTGAACGTCTATGACAGCCAGGGCACGGCGCGGCCGATGGAGCTTTCCTTCGTAAAAACCGCCGCGGACACCTGGAAATACGAAATCGCCTATCAAGGACCCGTTGCCGATATTGGCGGTGCCGGCAACAACCCGGTGACGTCCGGAACCATCACCTTCAACGCCGACGGCACATTGTCGGTGCCTCCGACCGCGACCATGAACATCCCCTGGGCGGCCTCCACCGGTCTTGCGGCACAGAGCGTCACGATCACCTTCGGCAGTTCGGGTTCGGCCAATGGCGTGACGCAGTACGATTCCCCCTCCGCTCTGACCTCGGCCAATGTCGACGGCGCTCCCTATGGCGCGCTGACCTCGGTGTCGGTGGACGATCAGGGCTACGTGTCGGCGCTGTTCGACAACGGCATCGAGAAACGCGTGTTCAAGGTTCCGGTCGCGACCTTTACCGATCCGGATGCCCTCGCGGCGGTGGCGGGCAATGCCTATCAAATCACCGATGGCTCTGGCGCAGCGACCATTCTGGAAGCCAAAACCGGCGGCGCCGGCTCCATCGCATCGAATTCGCTGGAAGCCTCAACCGTCGATCTGGCCAAGGAATTTTCCGACCTGATCACGACGCAGCGCGCCTATTCGGCGGCCACCCGCATCATCACGACCGCCGACCAGATGCTGCAGGAACTGATGCAAATCAAGCAGTAAGGGACTGAAATGGTGTCTTTACGGAAGTGAAGACGCCGTTTCAACGAACAAACCTAAGTAAATCACTAGGTTAGTCCTTCTTTTACCCTGCCCCTTGGGGCTTTTTTAAAGGCCTGCCGCGTATCGTGCGAGCGTTGGGTAAAGAAGGTGGAGCATGAGAAATATGGCTGAGGAGCAACGCCGGTCGCGCGTAAGTTACGTGATCGGCCCCGATGGCAGTCCGCTCACTTTGGCTGATCTGCCGCCGCCCGGGACAAAACGCTGGGTGATCCGGCGCAAAGCCGAGGTGGTGGTTGCAGTTCGGGGTGGATTGTTGAGCCTGGAAGAAGCGTGCACGCGCTATACACTGACGGTCGAGGAGTTTCTCGCCTGGCAGCGCGCGATCGAACGCTTCGGACTGGCGGGCTTGCGCGCGACGCGCGTACAGCAATATCGGCACTAGCACCAAAAAGCGGAAAAAAAGGGCGAGCCGATTTTTCCGCTTTCTATCTGACCGTGAGGTTAAGGAATCGTTCTTGAAATCCATTGCGTTAGAACGATTGGACGGCGCGCAAAAATTCGCCCGCGCGTTAAGCTGAACTTTACTCCGATCCCGGCAATGTTTGCCTAGTTCAGCGGCGACCCGACAAGGGATCGTCCGCGAGACCAGGCGGAGGGTGAGTTGCCGGAATTTTTCAAAGGGATCGGTGCCGCGCGCATCGGCGCCATGGCTGGGGTCGCCGCGGCGTTAACCGGATTCTTCCTCTATGTCTTCGGCATGATCGCCGAAGCCCCCAAGGCGATCCTGTTCTCCGGCCTTGAGGCGCGCGATGCGACCTCGGTTATCACCAAGCTGGAAGCCTTGAACATCCCCTACGAACAGCGGGGCGATGGCGGCACCATCCTGATCTCCTCCGACCAGGTTTCGAAGATTCGCATGCAGCTTGCGGCAGAAGGCCTGCCGTCCGCCGGCGTAGGCTACGAAATCTTCGACAAATCCGACACGTTCGGCACCACTGCCTTTGTCCAGAACGTCAACCGTCTGCGCGCCCTTGAAGGCGAACTGGCCCGCACGATCAAATCGCTGGATTCCATCGCTTCGGCGCGCGTGCATCTTGTCATTCCCGAACGTCAGGTCTTTGCCCGCGACAATCAGCCGCCGTCTGCCTCTGTCGTGGTCAAGACACGCACCCAATTGTCTCGCGGCCAGGTGAACGCCATTCAACATCTCGTCGCGGCCGCGGTGTCCGGCCTTGCCGCCAACAGCGTCGCGCTGGTGGACGACAAGGGCGAACTCCTCGGCGGCGGCAATGACGGCGATACCGCGACCGGCGCCGCGCAGGAAGAGCGCACGACCGGCTTCGAAGACCGCTTGCGCCAGCGCGTCGAAAACATCGTGTCCTCGATCGTGGGGCCCGGCCATGCCCGCGTGCAGGTCGCAGCCGAGATGGATTTCAACCGCGTCACTCAGACGGCCGAAACCTTTGATCCGGACAGCAAGGTGGTGCGCTCGTCGCAGACCGTCCAGCAGGATTCGCAACAGAAGGACAGCCGCAGCGGTGCCGCCGTCAGCGTCGGCAACGCCCTCCCCGGACAAGCGCCCGCAACGCCGCCCGCAAGCGATGGACCGACAAACGCCAATACGCGCACCGAGGAAACCGTCAATTACGAGATTTCCAAGGTCACCAAGACCCAGGTTCAGGACGCCGGCCAGGTCAAGAAGCTTTCCGTCGCCGTGGTGGTGGACGGCACCTATACCCAGGCCAATGGCGGGCAGCGCAGCTATGCGCCGCGCAGCGCCGAAGACATGGGCAAGATCACCGCGCTCGTCCGTTCGGCCATCGGCTTCGACGATAAGCGCGGCGACCAGCTGCAAGTCACGAATATGCGCTTTGCCGATATCGACACCGGCCCCGAAGCGCCGGAGGCCCAGCCACCTCTCGGCATCGACATGGCGATCTGGTTCAAGATCGCGCAGGTTCTCATTCTCTCCATCACTGCCCTGCTCGTCTTCCTGCTGGTGGTCCGGCCCATGATCCGCCGCCTGACCACGCCCGTCGCGCCCATGGCGGCAGGCGTGGCCGCGCTCGCCGCACCGGGAATGCCGGGCGCGCCGCAGCTTTCGCATGAATCCGGCGCCGCACAGCAGGCTCAGGTGGCCCCCGGCGGAAACGGCGCGCAAGCCCTGCCCGCGCCGAAGCAGAGCGCAATCGACGTCAGCCAGATCGACGGCCAGGTGCGCGAATCGGCCATCCGCAAAGTGGGCGACGTTGTCGCGTCCCATCCCGAAGAGGCGCTCGCGATCCTGCGCACCTGGATGCATCAACCGGCTTAATGGATTAGATCATGGCACGCGCCAGCAAACCTCAGGTCAAAGAAGATCTCCGCTCCCTTACGGGACCGGAACGTGCGGCGATCTTTCTGCTCTCGCTCGGTGAAGAACATTCCACCAAGCTGTGGCAGATGATGGACGAGGACGAGATCAAAGAAATCTCGCAGCTGATGTCCAATCTCGGCACGGTCAGCGCCACGCTGGTCGAAAAGCTGCTGGTCGATTTCGTCTCGCAAATGTCTTCGACCGGCTCTCTGATGGGTTCTTATGAATCCACCGAGCGGTTGCTGGCCCGCATCCTGCCGAACGAAAAAGTCGGCCAGATCATGGAAGACATCCGCGGTCCGGCCGGCCGCACCATGTGGGACAAGCTCGGCAACGTGAACGAGTCCGTTCTCGCCAATTATCTCAAGAACGAATATCCGCAAACCGTGGCGGTGGTGCTGTCCAAGATCAAGCCGGAGCACGCCGCGCGCGTTCTCGGCGCCCTGCCCGAGGAATTCGCGCTCGAAGTCGTGCAGCGCATGCTGCGCATGGAATCGGTGCAGAAGGACATCCTCGACAAGGTCGAGCAGACCCTGCGCGTGGAGTTCATGTCCAATCTTGCGCGCACCTCCAAGCGCGATTCCCACGAAATGATGGCGGATATTTTCAACAATTTCGACCGCCAGACCGAAAGCCGCTTCCTCACCTCGCTGGAAGAACGCAGCCGCGATTCCGCCGAACGCATCAAGGCCTTGATGTTCACCTTCGAGGATTTGGGCAAGCTCGATCCAGGCTCGATCCAGACGCTGTTGCGCCATGTCGAAAAGGACAAGCTCGCGCTGGCACTGAAGGGCGCCACCGATTCCTTGCGCGACGTCTTCTTCTCCAACATGAGCGAACGCGCCGGCAAGATCCTGCGGGAAGACATGGAGGCGCTCGGACCCGTACGCCTGAAAGACGTCGATGAATCGCAGATGCGGATGGTGAACGTCGCCAAGGACCTCGCCAATAAGGGTGAAATCATGATCGCCAGCAAGCAGGGCGAAGACGAGTTGATCTACTGATGCGAAACGCAGTCAAATTCACGTTCGATACGAGCTTCGACGATGGCGCCCAGGACCTGGCGCGCACGGAAGCGCGGCAGCGCAAGAACTACAGCGTCGACGAGATCGAGCAGATCAGGCGAGAGGCCCGCGAAGAGGGACGCCGCGACAGCGATGTCCGTGCCACCCAGGCGGTCGCCGCTTCTATCGGCCAGGTCGCCGCGGCGGTGCTTTCCGCGATTCAGGCGATGGACGGTGAAATCGAAGCGATCCGCGCCGAGGCCGCACAGCTTGCGGTCACCGCGTCGAAGAAACTGGCGCGCGCAGCCCTTGCTGCCGCCCCCGAAAGCGAAATCGCCGAGGCGCTGCAGATCGCCCTGCACCAGGCGATTGGCGAACCCCGGGTGGTGGTGAAGACCTCGCCCTTGCTCGTGCAAAAAATTCAAGAGCGTGCCAACGAGATCGCCAGCACCGAAGGCTTCGACGGCCGCATGCAGTTCATTGGCGACCACACGCTGATGAATGCCGATTGCCGCATCGAGTGGCGCGGCGGCGGGATCGAGCGCGCGCAAGCAACGCTGGAAAAGGCATTGGACGGTTTGGTCGCGCAGCGCTTCGCGTGCGCCCCCCTTCAGGAGAATGAATAATGGCGGACAAGGATGAAGTGGGCTTGCCGGAGCTGAACGACGATGGCGGTTTGCCGGAAGGCCAACCGCTGTTGGAGAAGCAGGATGGCGCAGAAACCGATCAGAAGCGTTCGGCCGCCGATCTCGAAGCCGTCTATGACGTTCCGGTTACGGTGCAGGCCATTCTCGGCAAATCGGCAATGGAAGTGAGCCAGCTTCTGAAGCTTGCCCGCGGCACCGTCGTACAGCTCGACCGCAAGGTCGGCGAAGCTATCGACATCTATGTGAACGACCGGCTGGTCGCGCGCGGCGAGGTCGTTCTCGTGGAAGACCGGCTGGGCGTCACCATGACCGAAATCATCAAATCCGGCCAGAATTAATCGGCAATTCAGCGAATACGAGGGAATAGAACATGCGTCTTCTCATTATCGGCAGCCTCGGCGGACAGATCGGTGCGGCCACCCGGATCGCTCTCGATAAGGGTGCGAAGGTCGCCCACACCAACAGCGTCGACCAGGCGTTGGGCGAGCTGCGCCAGGGTCGCGGTGCCGATCTCATCATGTGCGATGTCGCGCTCGACATCGGCCTTTTGGTGCGGTCGCTCGCGACCGAGCGCATCTGCACGCCGGTCATTGCCTGCGGTGTGGGCACCGATGCACGCCGTGCGGTGGATGCGATCCGCGCCGGCGCCAAGGAATATCTGCCTCTGCCGCCCGATCCGGAGCTTATCGCTGCGGTGCTCGCTGCCGTCGCCGATGAATCGCACCAGCTCATTTTCGAAGACAACGCCACGGCTGCCGTTATTTCCATGGCCGACCAGATTGCGCCCTCGGATGCCTCCATCCTGATCACCGGCGAATCCGGTACCGGCAAGGAAATCCTCGCGCGCTATGTCCACCGCAAGAGCGCACGCGCCGACAAACCGTTCATCTCGCTGAATTGCGCGGCCATTCCCGAAAATCTTCTGGAATCGGAATTGTTCGGCCACGAGAAGGGCGCCTTCACGGGCGCCATCGCCCGGCGCGTCGGCAAATTCGAGGAAGCCAATGGCGGCACGCTGCTGCTGGACGAAATCAGCGAAATGGATGCGCGGCTGCAAGCCAAGCTGTTGCGCGCCATCCAGGAGCGCGAGATCGACCGCGTCGGCGGCGGCAAGCCCGTTAAGGTTGATATCCGCATCATCGCGACATCCAACCGCGATCTGGCGGACGCGGTGAAGCACGGCACGTTCCGCGAAGACCTGCTCTATCGCTTGAACGTGGTGAATCTGAAGCTGCCGCCTTTGCGCGACCGCCCCAAGGACATCCTGGCACTCGCCCGTCATTTCGGCCGCAAATATGCCGAAGCCAATGCCGTCCCGTTCCGGCCGCTCGGTTCGGAAACCGAACGTATGCTGCTGGGCCACAATTGGCGCGGCAATGTGCGCGAGTTGGAGAACACCATTCACCGCGCCGTGTTGCTATCGCATGGCGATGAAATCCTGCCCGAAGCCATCCGCCTTCCCGATGGCGGCAAATTGTCGGAAGGCGCAATGCGTTCCGCCAACGATCCGGTGACGATTGCAACCGCGGCGGCGGCAACCACAACGCGCGCCTTCGTCGGGCGCACGGTTTCGGATGTCGAACGCGATCTGATCCTGGATACGCTCGATCATTGTCTGGGCAACCGCACCCATGCGGCGAACATTCTGGGCATCTCCATTCGCACGCTCCGGAACAAGCTCATGGAATATACCCAGTCTGGCATTCGCGTGTCCCAACCCGGCGAAGGCCGCGCGGCGTAGAAAGTAGATTCGAATGGCAGCTCAAGCACAGACATTTCAGGGCGGACCGCGCGGTGCGTTCGACGCGGTTCGCGATTACCTGAAGAACGGCGAAATCGCGCTTGCGCTGGGCATTCTCGCCATTCTCGTCGTTTTGTTGTTGCCGCTGCCGTCCTGGATGCTGGACATCACCCTGTCGTTCTCGATCACCTTTGCCATCCTCATCCTGATGACCTCCATTTTCATCAGGAAACCGCTGGAATTCAGCTCTTTTCCCACTGTCCTTCTTATTTCGACGATGCTGAGGCTGGCGTTGAACCTTGCCTCGACGCGCCTGATTTTGTCGCACGGGAAAGAGGGCACCGCCGCTGCCGGCTATGTGATTCAGGCCTTTGGCCGCCTTATCACCCAAGGCAATTTCGTCATCGGCATCATCGTGTTCGCGATTCTCATCATCGTGAACTTCATCGTCATCACCAAAGGTGCGGGCCGCATCGCCGAAGTCGCGGCGCGCTTCACCTTGGATGCGATGCCGGGCAAGCAGATGGCCGTGGACGCCGATCTTTCGGCCGGGCTTATCAACGAGACCGAGGCGCGCGAACGGCGCAAATCGCTGGAAGCGGAATCCAATTTCTTCGGCGCCATGGACGGCGCTTCGAAATTCGTGCGCGGCGACGCCATCGCCGGGCTGCTCACCGTTGGCATCAACGTCATTGGCGGCATTATCATCGGCGTCGCCCAGAACGGCATGAGCTTCACGGACGCATCGCAAACCTTCACGTTGCTCACCATCGGTGACGGCCTCGTCACTCAGGTGCCTGCGCTCATCGTTTCCACTGCCGCCGGCATGATGGTGTCAAAGGGTGGCGTCGAAGGCTCGTCGGAAAAAGCTCTGCTCGGGCAATTGTCCTTTTATCCCCAGGCACTCGCCATGGCGGCGATTGTCATGGCCGTCATTTCGGTTCTGCCCGGCATGCCGCATCTTGTTTTTGCGCTGATTGCGATCGGGGCCGGTGGTCTTGCCTATGCCGCATGGCGCAGCAAGGAAATGACCCGCCAGGAAGCCGCGCAAGCCGAAGCCGCGAAGACGCAGGAAGCCGCACCCGTCGAGGAACCGATCTCCACCGCGCTGGCGCTCGATCTTCTGCGCGTCGAGCTGGGCTTCGGTCTTCTGCCGCTTATCAATGACAGCAGAGGACACCGCGTCACCGATCAGATCAAGGCTTTGCGCCGCCAGCTCGCATCCGAAATGGGCTTCGTCATGCCGGCGGTGCGCATTCTCGACAACATGCAGCTTGGCGCCAATGAATATGTGGTGCGCGTGAAAGAGGTCGAGGCCGGCCGTGGCGAGCTTTATCCCGGCCAGCTTCTGCTCATGGATCCCAAGGGCCAGCCCATCGATCTTCCCGGCACCCACACCACCGAACCGGCCTTTGGCCTTCCCGCCGTTTGGGTGGACCAGGGCATGCGCGAGGAAGCTTCGTTCCGCGGCTACACCGTGGTCGATCCGGGCACGGTCTTGACCACCCATCTGACCGAAGTCTTGAAATCGCAAATGTCGGAGCTGCTCTCCTATGCGGAAGCCAAGAAGCTGCTCGACGATCTGCCGGCGGAACAGAAGAAACTGGTCGAGGAGCTGATCCCTTCGCAGATTTCGGTGACCGGTGTGCAGCGCGTGTTGCAGACGCTGCTTTCCGAACGCGTGTCGATCCGCGACCTTCCCGCCATTCTGGAAGGCATCGCCGAAGCCGTGGGTCATACCAAGAACGCCATGCTCATCACCGAACATGTGCGTGCGAGACTGGCGCGCCAGCTCTGCCATCAGCATCTGTCGCCGCAAGGGTTCCTCCCCATTGTTGCGATGTCGCCGGCGTGGGAGCAGGCCTTTGCCGAATCGCTTGCCGGCCAGGGTGAGGAACGCCAGCTTGCCATGGCGCCTTCGCAGCTGCAGGCCTTCATTCAGACCGTGCGCGATCGTTTCGACGAGGCATCCTCGCGCGGGGATCTGCCGGTGCTGCTGACCAGCCCGCTGATCCGGCCCTATGTGCGGTCCATCATCGAGCGATTCCGGCCGCAAACGCCGGTGATCTCGCAAAACGAAATCCACCCTTCCATTCGGCTGCGGACTATGGGCCAAATCTAGGCCATGCAGCTTAGGACCTTTCTTGCCAAGGACATGAAGGCCGCCCTCGCCGCCATGCGCGCGCAAATGGGCGATGAGGCCATCATCGTCGCGCGAGAAACCTTGAAGGACGGAACGGTGCTGCTCCGCGCCGGTATTGAAGCCGACAATTTGCCGCCGCAGCCCATCGAGGAATCGTCGGAGCGCGAATCGGCTCCCCGGATACAGATGGATTCGCGCGTCGATCCATTCGAAGCGCGGTTTCGCGAAAACCTGCTGGCGCGCCTGCGCAATGAGGCGCCCAGGGAAACGGGCCCCGCTGTGCCGTTCGGCCGCGAAGCAATGGTGAAGCTCCTGCTTGCCCATCGTACGCCGCCTTCGCTCGTGAAGGTGCTGGTGGAAGCGGCGGAGAAAAGCGGCCTTGCCGAAATGACGCTGGCCCTCGCCACGGCGCTCGACAAATTCATGCGCACGGAGCCGTTCGATGCGGCCAAGCGCGGGGCCATGCTGGTGGGACCTCCGGGTGCCGGAAAGACTTCAGTAGCGGCGAAACTCGCGGCGCATTATCGCCTCGCCGGCTCGCCGGTGGCTTTGGCGGCAACCGATTTGCAGACCGCGGGTCAAGTGGAACGGCTGGAAAGTCTCGCTGCTTGCTTGAATGTCGAGGTCATCCGCATTTCCGATCCCACGATGCTCGACATGGGCCTTCGAGAGGCGCGCGATGCACAGACCCTGTTGATTGCCGATACCGGCGGCTGCGATCCGCGCGCATCCTTACCGCCCGAGCTGCTTTCCTATTTGTCCGCAGGAACCATGGACCTGATCGGCATCGTATCCGCATCAGGCGATGCCGAAGAAGTCGGCGAGATTGCCGCGGCCCTGGTGAAGATTGGCGCTTCGCGCGTGATCGTTACCGGCCTTGATCTTTCCAGGCGCAAAGGCAGCCTGGTCGCAATCGCGCTGTCCGGCGCTGCCATCGTGCATGTCACGTCGTCATCCTATCTGGCAGACGGACTCGAATCGCTGACACCTTTGGCGTTGGCGCGCATGCTGACGGCCCGCGTGCCTCAGATGCAGGGCGAGGCATAAAGCAGCATCGTCCCGCCGATGCGAACGGATCGGCGTTGCTTTCGGATTTTTCAGAGATTCGGATTATCCCGCTTGGCGGGCGGCGTGCTTGCGCAAATGGCGCGTCATTGCCATCTCGTCCAAACGCGATTGCTGCGCACGCGCTTCGGCTTCGGCAGCGCGGCGCAAACGCTCTTCTTCGGCGAGTTCGAAGCTCTTCAAATCCTGAAACGCGGCCGTGAGATCGTCCTGCTGGGCGGCACGCTCGCGTTCGAGATCGGCCATGGTGGTGCGGATATTCTTGCGCCGTCCTTCGATGGATTGCAGGAAGCTTGGAAAGGCAAGACGCCCGATATCCGAATCGCTCGCGCGCTGGCGCTCGCGCACCACCGAATCCTCAAGATCGGTGAGCTTCTTTTCGAGATCGGCTTTCATCTCGTCCAATGTCCCGAGCCGGCGTTTCAATTCGTCGACGCGAAAGCGCTTCAAGCGCAGAAGGGAACCCCGACGTTTCATCGTCCACTACCTTTCGTTGCCGCAGCATCCACGATTTTGCTTAAATTCGCGTAACCGGCGGCCAAGGATGTGCATTCGCTTTTTTGTTGTGTCATGAACGCTTCGAGTTGCGGATAAAGCTGAATGGCGCGATCCACTTCGGGATTGGTGCCGGTGCGGTAGGCGCCGAGGCGAATCAGCTCTGCCATGTCTTCGTAGATCGCAAGCTGGCTGCGCGCTTGCGCAATCGTCGCCTGCTCGAGCGGCGAATTGCATCCCGGCATGGCGCGGGACACCGATTTCAGAACGTTAATCGCGGGATAACGACCGCGCTCGGCGATGGCGCGTTCCAGCACGATATGGCCGTCGAGA
>DATARE010000392.1:0-4134 GCA_036264295.1 Micropepsaceae bacterium
TGCCCTCGTTAATGGCATGGCAGTTGAATTATCTGTTTTGGCGTCATACCGGCCGTTCCCGTCGACCTGCGGAAAATATCCGGGTTGCGGCCGTCTTCTGCCGTATGATGCAATCGCATATGCTGGCGCAGCATACAGGAATGGATGACGGGATGATTTCGGCAAGGCACATAAGGTTGCTAGCTTTCGGGTTTGTCTCGGCGGCCATGCTCGTTTGCAGCGCGACGGGAGCGGAAAATTCCGCTTCGATCCCTAAGCTTTCGGGCCATTGGAGCCGCCCCAATTTCAATCTTGAACAACCGGACTCGGGCCCCAAATTCATCGCCAACACGCTCAAGAAACCCGACGGCACGATCGATGACGACACCGCGCGTGTGGGCGACTACACCAACCCGATCCTGACGCCTGAAGCCGCGAAGATTTTGCGGGAGCACGGAGACCTTTCCCGTACCGGAAAAGCCATTTCCGACCCGCACAACCAATGCTGGCCGGAGGCGCCGCCCTTCACGCTGACGATTCAGGTCGAGGTTCTGCTGCTGCAGCAGAAGGATGAGGTGACGCTTGTTTATGTGAACGGCCAGAATGTGCGCCATGTCCGCATGAACGCGCGGCATCCCTCACCCGTGACGCCCTCGTGGCTGGGGGATTCCGTCGGCCATTACGAGGGCGACACGCTGGTGATCGATACCGTGGGCATCAAGCCGAGCCCGTGGCCCGTGATCGACCGCTACGGCACGCCGCACTCAGACGCGCTGCACGTGGTGGAGCGCTACCGTCTGATCGGCGGAGAAGAAGCGGCGGCGGCGATGCGCAAACACCGCCGCGAATTCACCACGGCGCCCGCGATCCCGCGCTTCGGCATCTACGGCGCGGAATTCGATACCGACATGAGCAAGCCGGGTCTGCAGGTCGAAGTCACGGTCGAAGATTCGAAAATGTTCACCACGCCTTGGAAAGGGCTCGTGACATACCGCCCCGCCAGCGGCTGGCCGGAAATGACATGCGCCGAAAGCTTGACCCAATCCGCGGGTGTGGAAAGCAAACTTCCGACCGCGAACAAGCCCGATTTCTGAACGGCCAGCACGCCCTTCTAAGCCATTGTTCTAACCGCCTCCTTCTTCACGCCCGCGCCTGACGGCATAGCCGTCAGGCGGTCTCGTACGTCATATTTGTGTCTCACCTGATATACTTTGCGACATTTATGACATATCTTGGGACAGTTCGGGGCCCGGGGGGCTGCTGATTTCTTCGGCGGCGGGGCGGGGCAATGCGGGGGGCGGCACATGCGCTCACAATCGAGCGGCGTTCTCGCTGAATTTGCGCAATGAGTGAGGCAGAGGCCATCCTGAGTGCGCCTCCCACGCTCAATGCCGGACTCGCGGCCGCATCCTACGCCGAAGAATTCCGCAAGAAGGGGCGCGTGCAAATCCGCGATTTGTTGACCGACAGTTCGGCTCGCACTCTGTCGCACAAACTCCAGAACGAGACGCGCTGGACTGTGACGTTCAACGAGGGCGAAAAAAGATGCGAAGTCGAACGATATGACGGCAATCTTCGGCGGAATTTGACCTTTGCGGCGTGGGAGCGGGCACGAACGAGCTTCCAATATATTTACGAGCGTCACGCTTTGTCCTGGGAGCGTGAGCCCTATCCCGACCGGGACCACTATTACGCTGGCCTTGTGGAATTTCTGAACGCGCCGGAATTTCTCAACCTCATGC
Organism: Micropepsaceae bacterium; assembly: GCA_036264295.1. Classification (GTDB taxonomy): domain Bacteria; phylum Pseudomonadota; class Alphaproteobacteria; order Micropepsales; family Micropepsaceae; genus CAIYRG01. The sequence goes on from DATARE010000392.1 coordinate 1,722, forward strand.
GCGAGATCACCGGAATTCCCGAGATCGCATGGACGGACGGTCAAGCGACGTTATACCGGCCTGGCGACTTTCTTACCGTGCACAATGATGACTCCAGGCTTACCAAGCGCCTGGTCGCCTATGTCCTGAACATGACGCCGCTCTGGCGGTCGGATTGTGGAGGCACGCTCCAATTCATCGACGACAGGGGCAACATTGCCGAAGGTTACGTGCCGGCGTTCAACGTGCTGAACATCTTTCGTGTGCCGGCGCGTCATGCGGTAACCGCCGTCACGCCGTTTGGCGGTTTGCGTCACTCCATCACCGGCTGGCTGCACGCCGAATAACGCAACAATCCGCGAGCGCGAATTTGTTGCGCGCACGCGGACATATCCGCTGATCTGTGTCGAACTGGGACATTGTAGACAAGCGCGCCGGTACGATTGTCATATCCGTCCAATACACAGTAGAATGCAGTTTTTGGGGGGCTAACACCGAAACTGCGATTTTGAATGGGACGCGTAAAGCAGGCGCCGTCCGGGGGCTGTATTGTGTTGCAGTATGTTCGTCTAACACCGGGCAGTGGTTTCCGGCCGTTGCGCGCGGCGTTCTATTATGCGCAGCGGATTTTTGTTCAGCCGGAGCTGCGTTCCGCCATAACATCCTGCATTGTTGCAGCGATCAATATGCGGCATCCGCCAAAAACGGCCGCTGTATCCACCAAAGTGCAGGCTGATTCCAATGAATTGCTGAGGGTGTTGAATAGGGACGGTATTGCGTTGCTGCCCGAAACGAACGGGCAGTGGGTCTCGGACATCAACGCCTATCTCGCCGATAAGGCAGTTGTGCTCAGAAATGGCGAACGGATGCATCCTCAATCCGTACCGTCCGCTTGCACGGTCGCCGACTATCCCTTGGAAACGGTGCTGAACTGTCCTCATCTGCTGGAGATTGCGAATTCACCGCTCAATGTTGAAACAGCGAGGCGCTATCTGGGGTGCCTGCCTACGATTTCTACCATTGGAATTCGCTGGTCTTTTCCTGGAAAAAAACGGGAAGCCGATACACAGGGATTCCACCGCGATCCGGACGACTGGCGGTGCTTTAAATTCTTCGTCTATTTGACGGATGTCAATTCCGGTGCTGGGCCTCACCTCTTTGTCCGCGGATCCCATCTCACGCCGAAAACTGTCTTCGCAAAACACATTGGCCTGGATTACATTCAGAAGACGTTTGGCCCCGACAGTATAACGCCGGTCTTGGGCAAAAGCGGCACCTCATTCATAGCCGATGTCCAGGGGATCCACGCCGGACCCATTCCCACAGAAACGCCGCGATTGATGCTGGAGGTTGGCTACTCGATACTGCCGATATTCGCATTGCGATATAAGCCCATGCTCACTGCGCGATCCGCATCTTTCGATCCATATATCAATCGGCTGATTGTTAGATAGTTCTATTTCCTTTCGGCTGCGTTGAAATGTTTTGTACTGCCTTGGCTTCGATCGGCGAATTCCACATGGAGCCGAGCCCCCGCGATACCCTCATATAGTGGCCTTCACGCAAAGCGCGAATGCCGCCCCGGTCCATGGAAAAATCGGCTGAACCGATTCAGGTCCAGCCGATTCTCTTCTTCCCACGTCACGGTTTTGCGGCGTTGAACACATCCGAACCGAACGTGGTCACGTCGGGCTGTGCCGCCCAACCCAGGTGCCCCTGGCCGTCGTCACCGCCTGTTGTGATGTCCAGCAAATCCTCATAGCTGCGCAGCGCCGAGAAATGATTGTACTGCCCGGTCGTATTGATGGACCCAGGCCGGATGAATTTGTGATTGAACAGCACCGCGCCAATCTGTCCGCCGCCGGGATATGTGCCGGTTGGGCTCTGAAGGTTAAGGAACCCAAGCAGAGGACTAAATCCATAATTGGCGATATTGGGACCCGTGGGCACATCGCAAATCGCACTGCCTGCCGCGATTGCCGGATTGCAGGCTTGGCTGTCCGCAATCGGATTGCCCTCATCGAAGGTCAGAACGACGAGCAGACTGCCGTTCTTGTAGGCCGGTGAATTGAAGATCATCGGCATCCAATGTTTCAGCCACAGATCGGCCGCGGCCAGACCGCCGGTGTGCGTGCCTTCGGTGTTGACGCCGGTGCAGGTGGCATCGTGCCCATCGTTACAGAGATTTGGCGTCACGAACATGAATCTCGGCGTGGTGCCTTTGGTCCGCAGGTCCTGGAACAGATGGCCGTAGAAAACATCCGGCGCGCCACCGGTCCCTGGAATTACCCGGCCCAACGGGACGACATGCGCGTCACAGCGGGCGGCATTGTCGATAACCGAGTGGAAATAGACGAACGGGTTATGCCGCGTGGCATACTGGTCTATCGCTGTCGCCGAGTTGGATGTATCGACGCCATTGAGCGGGGGATGA
>DATARE010000507.1:0-5481 GCA_036264295.1 Micropepsaceae bacterium
CCCGGAGTTGCGGCAGATCACGCAGTTTCGTGCGTTTTCGCCGGAAGGTTTGGGGCCGGGAGGGGATTTCGACGGGCGCGCGGTTGCCGGCGATAATGTGCAGAGCCACCGCCAGACGATCATTGGAATCGTTTCCGTCAACTCGCTTGAATATGTGGAAGCGCTCCTGAACAATCTGAGGGCCCACGACATTTCCGTGATACTGCGCAGCGAAGACGATCGGGATCGCGCGACGCTGACCGGGGTCAGCGAAATCGTGATACCGCAGGCTCGCACGGGCTGGCTTCACCGCCCCGTTGATCTGCCGAATGGCGACATCGACGCGCAAATCGCTTTCACATCCGGGACCGAGGGCGAACCAAAAGGTGTTGTTCTTACGCAGCGCAATTTGTTCGATGTTACGCAAAGACTGAACCAGGCGATGGGACTGGATGCCAGCATACGTGAGTATGTCGGCAGTCCCGCGACTTATTCCTTTGGTTACGCGCGCTTTCGTTCCGTCCTGTCCGCAGGCGGCGCGGCGTATATGCCGCCGCGAGGTTTCGATCCCATCGAAATTGCGGATATGCTTCGAGGCGGCGAGATCAACGCCATTTCGGCTGTGCCGACGATGTGGCGGCTTTTGCTCAGCGCGCCCCAACTCATTGGCGAATTGGGCCGGAAGGTTCGTTGGATCGAGGTCGGCAGCCAATATATGAGCCGCTCGGAGAAGGAGGCGTTGAAGGAGCTTTTTCCGAGCGCCAACATCATCCAGCATTATGGGCTCACGGAAGCATCGCGAACCACGTTTCTGCGCGTACATGAAGAAAATGGAGAGCGGCTCGAATCGGTAGGCCGGCCGAACGGCAACACCGAAATCAAGATTACCGACGAGGGACGCGTAGCGGTTCGCGGGCCCCATGTCGCTTCCGCCTATTTGATCGATGGCGCGCGTACATCTTTCGTGGATGAGGATGGCTGGTTCCACACGAACGATTTGGGACGCATAGACGATGACGGCTATCTGACATTTCTTGGCCGTGCCGACGATGTGATCAATTGCGGCGGCATCAAAATCAATCCGGAAGCGCTTGAGACCAAGCTTTTCACTGTCCTCGGCATCGAGTCCGGCCTTGCGGTGTGCCGCATACCCGATGCCCTTCGCGGCGACGGGTTTCTGGTAGCGGCGCGCCGCGACCTGGGATTCGAGACAGAATTGGTACAGAGGGAAGTTGTGGCTGCGCTGGATCAATTTGGAATCAGCGCGATTTCGTCGATCAAGATTATCGAAGTCGATGACCTGCCTCGAACCGCGACCGGCAAAGTTCAACGTCACGCAATTGTGGAAGCCTATGCCGAAAGCCCCGCTGAAACTGCGCCCTCTGTTTCGGAACGCAAACGGCCGCGTCTGAACCTGCTGGAATTGACGCTTGCCCGCAACCAGATGATCGTCATGCTGGTGAGCGGCTTGTGGCATGGCGCTGCGTGGACGTTTGTCAGCTGGGGTGCCTGCCACGGCTTCATGCTCATGGGCCAGCGTCAATTGGCACGCAGCGTTGGCAGGGTCGTCAACGTTCGCGCAAGCTTCAGCTCGCTTTATTCGTCCCTCAAGTCATTTTCGTGTTTGCTTTGCTGACCGCCAGCCGGGTGTTTTTTCGGTCCACAAGTTTGGGCGAGGCCGGACTCATCTTCGCAAAACTGTGGAACGGTCCCTACGATTGGCGGGGCATCGACGGAAAATCGACCCTGGCTGTGTGCGGCGCCATCATCGGCTGCGTCTTGATTGCCGAAGGAATGGCGGAATGGGGGATTTGGCGGCGGCACATCGCCCATCGCCGCGTGCTGAGGACCGCATTCGCGGTTGCCACTCTGCTGGCAACATTGTTGATCGGCGAATTCATGGGAGGACGTTTCATCTATGTCCGTTTTTAAGCGGTATGGAACATTCGCGCCCATTGTTTACGGTCTCGTTGTGATCGTCAGCGTGTTTTTGCTGGATCGTGCCGCCGCGGCAGCAATGGGGACGCTGCTGCTCTACAGCGACGATCGCGCCGCCCGCATCTATGCGGGGGGCCGCGCGGACGATGTTGCAATCATCGGTACCAGCGTGGGAAATGCCATGGCCAATCCCGCGGTTCTGTCGGATCAGACAGGCCGTCGCGTGTTCATGATGGCTATTCACGGCCTCGACCCATACACGCAGGATGCGCTGGTGCGCGATTACGTGGCATTGAATGCGCCTCCCCGTCTTGCGCTGATTGAGGTGAGGAGCGCGCGGCTGGAGGCGGTACAGGCCAAGATTTTGGAACTGTACGCCAGGCCGGCAACGCATGTGCGTGCATTGCTCGACCAGAAGCGTGAAACATTCGTTCCCTGGGATTCGATCTTTCATCTGTACCGCTTTAACTCGCCGGAATTGGCACAGGCTGTGAAAAACCTGGTCATTCGGAACGATCAGGCGAGCGGCCGTTCGAACGGGCGCATCACGCCCGGGGTTATCAACGCCTGGCGTCGTGGCACGAATATCGACCATGTGGATCCGCAACTGGTCGATGCGTTTGTGTCCACCGTTTCGGCTTTGCGCACAGCGGGCACTATTCCGGTGGTCGTCATCGCGCCGATGCACCCGTCCGGACGTTATCAGGCACAGATCATGCGGTCGGATGTGGTTTCGCGGTTGCCGGCCGGTGTTCTCGTGTGCGATTTTGCGGATTATCTCGACGATGATCGGTATTTCGAAGATCCGGCGCATTTGAACGATGCCGGACGTGCTGCCATCGCGCCGCTGTTCGATGCGCTGATCGCCAACCAGATTGGCCGGGGGCCGTCTGCAAATACCGAAAACACCGAAGCCGCATCCCGTGCCGTGGCCGACCGTTGCCGTCCCCGGCCAGGCGCGAACCTTCACGCATGAACACGCATTGTGATGGCTAGAGAGTCCATTTCCGTTGTTGTGCCCCTATACAATAAGGGTCCTCACATCGGTCGCGCGATAAACTCGATTCTCGCCCAGACAAGCGCTCCCGACGAGATCATCGTCGTCAATGATGCATCGACGGACGATGGGGTCGCCCAGGTCAGCGCCGTCGAGGATTCTCGTATCCGCATCCTGCATCGCGATGAGCCCGGCCCGGGCGGTTATGCCGCGCGGAACAAAGGGATCGAGGCCGCGACATCGGAATGGATCGCGTTTCTCGATGCGGACGACACATGGATGCCGGGGGCGATGGCCGAGGTCCGGCGTCTTATTGCCGCGGCCGACGATGGGATCAGCTGCATCTTCACCGGATACAATCGCGATTACGGCGGCCGCGTCGAGACGGCAAGAGGCATCCCCGGTCTTCGCCCCGGCGAAATGAAGCGGTTGACGCTCAGCGGCTATCTCGATGCCTGGCTGCTGAGCGGACAAAGCCCGATGTGGACATCGGCCGTCGTTGCGCGGCGACGTTCTCTTATCGGGGCGGGCCTATTTCCCGCGGGGAAATGCAACCGCGGCGGCGACAAGGATATGTGGCTGCGGCTGCTCACCGTGGGTGATGCTATTTGCAGTTCCGCTACGACGGCCACCTATTACCAGAATTCGGTGAACATGGTCACCAGGACCACCAACACCAATCAGCGGCCATTTCTCTGCAGCACGTTGGAAGGGCTTCTTCCCGCCAGTCCGCCCGACATAGCTCATCGTATCGAGCGACTGATCAATTGGGAAATGTATTGCCACGCGCGCGATGCGTGGCGTACGCGCAACCGCATCGGCGCCGAGCTCTATAAGGGCTTTATTGTCAGGCAAAATCCCGCCACCTATGTGTTGTTGATATGCATGGCGCGGGCGCCGGAATATATACTCAACGCGAGTTATAGCGCGCGGGACAGAATTAAGCGCCGCAAGCTTCGGGTAAGCCACCAGCCCGCGCTTTGAATTCCGCGTCTGTTTATGCCGGCGCCGCCTCCTGCGCGAAGACCGGCGTCCGCACCGTTTCCTTGACCTCCCGCGCGAGCGCGACATGCAGCCGGCGTTCGCCCGAGAAGGGAAGGCGGCCATGCGCGAAGCGCAAATTGTCCAGGATCAATATGTCGCCCGGACGCCAGCACATTTTTGTCTGATAGGTGGCGAACGCTTCGCGCACCGCGGCCAGTGTCGCATCGGGAATTGGCGAGCCATCGCCAAAGGTCGCGTGGCGAGGCAAGCGGTCGGCCCCATAGGCCTTTTCGAGTGCCTGCCGCACCTGGGGTTCGAGCGCCGAGGGATGGAACAGATGTGTTTGATTGAAGTAGATCAAGCGCCCGTCTTCCGCAGTGATGGTCCCTTGAGCGGTGTGCGATGTGGCAAGCACATCGTTGGGAAGCCATTCGACTTTCATGCCCTGGCGCTGCCCGAGTTCTTCGACATCGCTGCGCTTCTCCGTTTGAAACGCGTGCTGCCACGCGATATCGACTCGTTTCTGGAACGTGCGCCGGTAGGTAACGCCTTTGTCCTGGAACGGCTTCAGCTTTTCGCCGAGCCGGTTGCTGACCTGGTCGATATTGCAGACCGTGGTTTCGCCGCCTTGCGCAGCGACTTGAATGGAGTGAAAGCACACGAAACGCGGCCAATGTCGCATATAGGCCATTTCACAGTGCAGAGCGATTGTTCGCGGGCTCGGATATTCCGTCGCTGTCAGGGTCTTTTTGGCAACTTTGCTTCGCGGCGTGGACCAGAAGGCGTCTTCCAGCAGTTCGTCATCCAGCTTGGAAAGGGCGATCTCGGCGCCGTCATGCCGCATAAGCGGCCCCCGAAGCAGCACGGCCCCTTTGGACTGCAACGCAGCTTTCGCATCTGCTGTCCACGTGCCGGCAATCAATTCGTTTTCATTCGCGATTTGCAAATTGGGTGCGATTTGTCCGAAATCCTGTAATTGCACGGCACTCCTCCATACAAAAGCAACCGAGGTTACAAAGGCTAACGCACGAGCTGCATCTTACGCAACGCGCCAACCCATGCGCGCGATTAAAGACCGAACCGAAGTTCATCCGCAGATTATTGGTAGTACCTGTCGAAGTTCCTGAATCGCCGCTTGCCATAGTTTTCGTAACGAAACTGCCCTTTGTCGGCTCTCGCGAGAACAACGCCTGCCAATGGAGCCATGCTGTCCGTGAGAGAACGGATGGCATGCAGCGATGCCGCACGCGGCGTGCGTTCCCAGCGAACGACCAGCACCACGGCATCGGCCAATCTGGCGAGAATTCTGGCGTCGTTTACTGGCAGCAGCGGAGACGAATCGATGATCAAAAGATCGCAGGCGGCCGCAAGCTTTTCGAGCAAGTTCGCCATTTCGTCCGAGGCCAATAGCTCCGCGGGATTGCTGGTGCGTCCTGACGCCGGCAAAAACAGCACGTCGGACCCGGGATCTTTCATGAGGCAATCTTCGAGAAGAAGCCGGCCGTTAAGCACGTCCGCAAGGCCATTCACCGAAGATGACGCATTGATAGCCCTGTGGACACTCGGCCGGCGCAGATCCGCAT
>DATARE010000512.1:0-12722 GCA_036264295.1 Micropepsaceae bacterium
CATCGCTAAAAGGCGTCGTCCCGAGCGTCTGATTTACCAATTGGGGCGTATTGACAGCTTGCAAAACAAAGCCCGTCACAGCAGATAATCGATGGGGCACGTCCAAACGCGTGTGACGACGTTCCAAACAGGTCCAATGCGAAAAAATTCCGAATCACTGCTGGAAACCGTCAGCCGGATTGGGCTTGCCATTCCGCTCATCATCGCTCTCGCGGCGTTTCTATTCCTCGTTCGAATGGAGTTGTTGGGATTCACAAACATCGCCAGCGAAATCGATCAATATTATTTCTCCGCTTGCGCCGTCCGCGGACTGGATCTCGGCCAGATTCCGATTGCCGCGTGTCATGACAACAAGGGGCCGCTTATCTATCTGTTATACGAAATCGTCTTCACCCTGGCCGGGGCGTATAATTTCCTGGCGATCAAATCCGTAGCTCTGGGCCTGCTGCTGCTGGACATCGCACTGCTGTCCTGGACCGCATTCCGGCTCGCAGGATCGGCAGCCGCGGCCATGACAGCAGCCCTCATGCTGCTGGGTTTGAGCTCGGATGTTGCTTTTCTGGCTTTCAAGACCGAACTGGCTGGTGGAATTTTCCTGACGGCCGCGTTGCTGGTTCTCTCGGCTCCACAGGCCGGAAGATCCGCAAGCCGCCTCGCTTTGGCTGGCCTTTTTGTTGGCGTAGCCGTTACGGCGAAACAACTTTATGCATTTTCCGGCTTCGCGGTGATCGTGTGGCTGTTCCTGAGTCAGCCGGTTCGCTCGTTCCAGACATTCGGCAAATTTCTCGTACGAAGCTTGCTTTTCGGCGGGTTTGTTTTGGTTCCCTTTGCACTTTTTTGGCTTGCGTTTGCGCGCCAGAACAATTCGGCGGACTATTTTGCGAGCTTCTTCCTCTATCCATCGGTATACGGATCGAGCGGTGGGGGCGGCCTCGCCAATATATTGCGCCGCACAGCCGCGGTGATGGCGGGTCTGACAGATCACACATTGCTGGTACTGATGACGGCCGCGGCGGCTGTCACATTCATCATCGCCAAGCCTTCGCGGAATTCTGCCGGCGCTGGATTTTCCGACCCGCGCTGGCTCTTTATTCTTGTCGTGCTGTTTCTATTGACAGCCTTAATCATGTCGCCGGTATGGTTCGCGTATTATGTCGTGTTGCTCGTTGGGCCGATGGTCCTGCTGTCTGGCACCATCTTTGGAGATTGGTGGGATCACGTCAGGCAAATCTCCGCGCGTGCGGCTGCTACCTTCATAATCGTATTTTGCGTCGGCTCGATGTTGGTGGCGACCCGAACCTGGCAGACCAATGGAATGAGGGATATCGAAGCGGTCCCCGCACGCCCGATTGCAGCACCCTCCGCCGACGCCTCGATGCGGTACGCTTATGAATTCGGTGAACAGCCGGATTTTTATGCGGCAGGGCATTATATCCCCGCCTCGTCGATCCAGTTTCCCTGGGCGTTGCCGGGAACGCCTGAGCGCTGGTCCTACAAACGCCCGGCCCCGGGCACGTTTGTTGCGCGTATGCTCGCTGCCGACCAGGCGCGGAATCTGGCGCAGCTTTACGCCGATTTCGCGCGAACGCCACCAAGCTATGTCATGCTCCAAAGCGATTTCGTCCGGAACGCGAATTCCCCGAATGCAATCGATATTCCCGGGTTCCAGGATTATTTGGACCGCCATTGCCACTTGCTGAAACAAGCGGAATTGCGCCCCGCGGTATCGGCCTCTCTCTACGGTTGCAGCGGTTAATTGAGCGCCTGCCGCGTTCCCGCCAGCGCCGCTTCGGTTGCGCGAATGATGTCTTTGGGCGTGGTCAGCACCTGATGCACAGCAGCCTGGACCTCCTCCCCTGTCATGGGAGCAATTTCCAACCGCTGCTTCTTGGCGTCCGCAAGGAATTGCCCATCTGCCATTGTGGCATCGAAGGCGCGGCGTAACATCGACACGCGATCCGGTGGAACCCCCGGCGGCGCCGCCACTGGACGATTGTTGTCCTGCGCAAGCGCGACGAAACGCGCAATCGCCTCCTTCCGGGTGTCGCCTTTCACAAGATCGACCAGCAACGGCACGTTCGGCAAATCGGGCTCTTTGCGCGTGCCCAACTGCACCAGAGCGTTGAACTTGTGGTCACGGATTTCGTTAGGATTGGTGACCTTGTAGCTTGCCCACATATTGGCGCCCCGGCCGTCGATTTCCCCGCGTTCCATCGCGATGTTCATCTGCGAGGCACCTTCATAGCCGCGGATCAGTTTGAATTTCGTGCCGGTGAGCGCGTTGAACAGCAGCGGCAATTGATCCGAAACGGCACCGGTTCCTGTCGTGCCGAGCGTGGCCTCGCGGCGTTTCGCGTCGGCAAAGGTCTTCGTGGGGGAAGTGTACCAGGTGACAATCACGTCATTGGATTTGACGAAATTCCCGATCCAGGAAAAATCGTCCAGGGATACCTGCAAGCCTTTGCCGCCCGTCGCCTGCTGAAACAGAATGCCCTGGCTGGCAAGCGTAAGGAACGTGCCATCATGCGGTGCTCGCCGCCCGGCATAATTGATTGCCGTCAGCCCCCCTGCGCCCGGCTGGTTGACGACGATGACGTTCGGGTTACCCGGAATGTGCTTGCCGAAATGGGCCGCCAATGTCCGCAAATAGGCGTCATACCCGCCACCGGGACTGGCATGTGTCGACATGGTGATCGTCTTGCCGGCGTAGAACTCCGCCCCCCAAACAGCACTGGGAGCGAGGAATGCTGCAACGAAAATGCTGCAAAGCGCAGAAACTTTCACCTATGCCTCACGTCACATCACGGCCTGGTTCGGGCCCCGGACGTATTATGACACTCTTCTTGCGCGCCCTTCCACGATCAAATCGCCTCTTGGCGGAGCTGCGGCGGATGCAAGAAACGCAATGATCAACGCCATGACAGCATCGGTCACTTCCGCCGACCTGCCGGGGAGATACATCTCGCCCGCGCTGAGACCGAGAAGAAAGAGGGCAACGCCAGATCCGGCCATCCACATCGGTAAGCCCGCTTCTGCAGCGAACCACACCAGGCTCCCGTAGAAAAAGACTTTCACGAAATAGGTCTGCGTATCCACGCCGACCGAGCCATGGATCAAGCTATAAAAGGGAATCCAGCCAAATGGATGCGTCGCAGCATCAAAATGAAATGGCTGCAATCGCCACACAAGGATGAAGGCAAAAAGCGGCAGCGCGACGAACACCATCCGGCGGTGAAAGGGTTGCCGAAGGAGCACGAACCAGATGGCGAAACCGAAACCCATTCCGGCAATTTCGTCCGGTTCGACCACATGAGTCACGATGACTATCTTCGCGACAATGATGGCGGCAGCCAAAGCGGGAAATATCGTCAGCGAACGCCGCTGTCCCCATATCGCTTCCAGCAGCGCTGCCACCGTGAGCCACATGACCGCGTAGCGGAAGGAGTCGTAGAGCGTCAGGTGGGGATGGACCACCAGCGGCTTAAGCGCGTTCAAATATTTGTGGACGTTCGTCGTGGGTACATAGGGATAGAGCCGGCTGCCAAGCCAACTGATGAGCAATAGCGCCGGAAACGGCTGCCATTGAATGTCGTGCATCGGCGCGGCACGAAATCCGTGCCGGGAGACGATCCCGTAGGCTGCTCCGAGGGCGGTGCCGAACGCATTCGCATAAACGTCGCCTGCGCTGGGAACGCGGCCGGGGTCGTAATATTGCAGGATTTCGATGCCGGTCGAGAGCATCGTGCCTGCTATCGCGGCCAGTACAAACCGCAGCAAGGCCGGCCATCTGGAAGGGAGGATCGCAACGCAGAAATAGCCAAGTGGCAAATACACTATAATGTTCACGAGAAAATCGCCGCGGTCCGGCGCGACGGTGGCGGTCGCCAGCAGCGTCTTCACCGGCCCAATGCCATTTTGCGGAGCGAGGAAAATCCACGGATAAAGCGAGCCATAGATCAAGCCCGCTGCGACAAGCGCAAACGCGGCAAATTTCGCTATCCACAGATGTGACCGCATTGCACGCATTAGGACGCAACCCGTATTACTGGCTCGCCGATGGCCCGGCTTTCTCTTTATCCATGTTCTCGGTGATGAAATCGTCCACGATCATCTGCACAGTTCGTGACATCGTGGTGCCGAGCTTGTCGGAGAGACCGCTGAGAAACTCGACATAATCGTTGGGCAAATTCACGATGTGCTGATGCTCGCGGCCGCGGTGCCGCCCGGCATGTATCAGGTCTTGGGAGAGGCCGCCTCCCAATGGACCTTTGTCCGTGCCTTCTTGAGAGAGCCTGTCGATAAACTGCGCGATGATGTGGCGTGTCGCGCTGGAAATGCTGCGTGTTCTGTCGTTCGAAACCCGTTCAAGATAGGTCAGGTGCTCCGATCGCAATCCTATTGGCACCTCTGCCCAGCCATTCGATTTCAGATGCGGCCGTGTGGATTTGAGCCGCGGCGCCATGGCCTCTTTCTGGACCGGCCGGCGGCGCCGTGCCATTTGCATAATCGGCTTCTCGAGAAAGATGTAGGAAAGCGACGCCAGCATGATCGTCGTAGCAAAACTCGCGCCCCCGAACAGGAACCAATAGGGCGTCACGCCCAGATGTGCAGTTCCCATTGCTGCCTGGGTGATCCGCAGAACGGGATAATGGTAGATATAAACGCCATAGGAGATAAGGCCCAGCCACCGGATGGGTCCATGGTCGAGAACAGCTCTCGCGGCCAAAGACTGCGGTGCCGAAAAGACCATTACGGCCAGCAGAAAGGGACCAATCGGCCAATTGTAATGACCGAAGGGAAGCTGCAACAGATCATCGAGCGGTGTGGAAAGAATAACGGCCAACAGGGCGGCGGAAATCCAGAAAAGAACATCCCTGTTCAATGCCGGCCTTTGCAGTGCGTTCAAGCCGCCGCTCTTCAGGAACAGCCATGCCGCACTTATTCCGATGAGAAAATAGGTGAGATGCCCCAGCGTCGAATATGTCAAAACGAAACTGCCGGGTCCCGATATCGCTACGGCGAATGGCCAAATCAAAGGAAAATCGATAGGCCAATGGTTGAGGGCGACCAGGTAGGAATTCAGCGCGTAATTCGCCAGATATGCTCCCACACTCAACGCCAGCACGAGCGCAAACGAAACGCGGGACGGAAATGGTTTCAATGCGAGAAATAGCAATGGCAGAAGCAGATAAAACTGCATCTCGACCGCCAGCGTCCAAAAAGGCGGATTGATGCTGAGGATGCTGTAGTCCTTCAGATTGTGCAAAAAGACCAAATGAGACAGCAAGTCGTTGAAGCTGGGGTAGCCACCGTTCAGCGCCTTGGCCGATAAAATAACGAAGAGACAGAAATAATATGCAGGCACGATACGGGCTATGCGGCGCAATGCGTAGGCTTTGGTGTCGACTGCCGTCCCCGTGTTCTGCCGGGCGCGCCAGAACGGGATCGACAAAAGAAAGCCGCTCAAAACAAAAAACAAAGCAACGCCCGTGTTGCCGTTTGTGAGGAAGCGATTGAGATCGAACGGGCCTAATCGACCGTGCAAATTTGCGGCTTGATTGAAATGCACGCCGAAAACGGCAAGCGCCGCCAACCCTCGCAGGCCGTCAAGACTGCCGAGATGCCAGGATGAAACAGGCTGATCCAGCCGGCCGATATCGCGAAGTTTTTCTCTCACAGGAATTATGTCGATCGCGCCATCCGGCTTGATTACGGGAGCGCGTTCCAAACCGCGCGATGCCGCGGCCATGGCGATCGCCATCAGCACAGCCAGGATCGGGTCCGTCAGCCCTGCTGACGCCCCGCGAACATAGATTTGCAACACCTCCTGAACGAGCAACATCGCCGCCGTCGAGATGGCGGCCGTTCTCCAGGAGATTCCGGATGTCCTAAGGGTCCAAATCAATGCCCCGTAGAGAAATGCCTTGCGTACAAAAGCGCCGGCATTCGCCACCATGCTTCCTTCGAGGAAATCGCTGAAGGGTACCCACGAAAAGCCGTTGCGTGGGGTGCTGAAGTCCAATGGGTAAAGGTTCGACATCAATATCCCGATAACAAGCAAGGCTGCCAGAAATGCCGGACGAAGGGTGTTGCGCGCTGCAAGCCAGACCGCGGCAGCCCCTATCCCCCCGACGAGTTCGGAAAAGCTGAGGCTGTTGCTGACAATGAAAAGCTGCGCACCCATTGCCGCAAATGGCAGTGCGGGCAACAAGAACCGCCAATTCTTGAGCAGTTTCGACGTCCACAGGAACTGAAGGGCGGTAAGCCACGCAGCGAATTGAAGAAGGGCTTCGCCCGGACGCAATTCCGGAGCAAGAAGAAGCGGTTTCAGATTTTGCCTGAGAAGCTGCAGGTCCAGGCTCGGTACAAGAGGCATTAACTCTCCTGCGAGCCAAATTCCCGCAAGTATCACTGGAATTTCGAAAGAAACTGCGCCCCCGATTGACGATAGCAGGCGACGGGAGAATGGCATGCTCGCGCCCGCCGCACCGGCGATCACACCGAGCGTGTTCCAATCCACATCGATTAACGACGGATCCCGGTCAGGAACGACGATTTGCGCGAGTTGTACAAGAAAGGCGAGCAAAACTCCGGACGTGATAACCGCGCTCAATTGACCAATGCGTCCCCATCCGCGCGGCATCGCCAAAATGCCGACAAATCCAAAAGGAACGAACAGTGCAATATTGCCTAGAAGATCGCCGCGCGTGGTCGCAAAAGGCGTGAAAAGCGCCCCAATAACCATATGAGGGGGGTAATCGGGCGGTAACCGAAAGTCGAACGGATAAAGCGAGCCGTAGACGATCAGGACCGAGACGATGACCAGAACAGATCTCATCTACTCGATCGCTTTCGCAAAAATCAGGCCCGTCCGCCGTTCTGCGGCCCAAATCAATAAACTGAAATTATCTTGAGTTCCACAGGGGCGGTCAATGGCAGCGTGCATCGACTTGGGATTCACCATAATCCCTCCTGCGCTTCATTCATTTGTACGCTCATCCGAAACCAAAATCCGCTTGCACTGCATAAGACATCGATGGATCTATCCCAAGATTGCCGCGCAAGCCCTTTCGTCAGTGGGTTTGGTGCGCCGCCGGATTTCGTAGGAACCTATTGTCGCGACGAAAGCAAACTCCTGCCGCAGAGCCGATTCCAAACCTTTCTTTTCCGGGGGATCTGCATCCGCTATCGTCGGATAAATGACCCTCAAATAATCCGGGTCCATCGCATCCTTATCGAGAACGATCCAATTTGCGTCCCGCATGGCTGAAAAGCACGCCTCGCGATATTGCAACGGCGTGGTGTAGGTCGGCGTGAAAATTTCATATTTGGACACCTGCTGGTGCGCGGTGACAAAAGGCAGCATCGGCATATAGGGATAGAAGAAATATTTGTCACCGGACGGGGTGGCGGCGATGTAATCGACCAGCATCCGATCAGAATCATGGCCAAACACCAAGTCGCCGCGGGGGGTTTGCACCGTGCTTGTCCGCAAACGCTGGCCGGCGAGATCGGCGTATGAGATGAGAGAAGGAATGGCGAGCCCAATCGCTGCAAAAGCGAGCGCATATTGATATTTCCTGGGCCAGGAACTGGTTATGCGGCTGAGGCAATAGACCACCAAGGGACAGGCCATAGGCGCCGAAAAGGCGATGTGGATCATGTCAGGGCGCGGAAAAACGCCGGCGAAACCAGCTATGGCGAATGCCACGCAGAGGCGAAGGGCCGGGTCGCGCAAAGCTCGCCGCCAATCCAGAGCGCAAACCGCAATCGTCAGCAACGCTGCAAGGTGAAAAATGAATTTGAGAGGCAGATTACGCGGATTGGATTGAGTGCCGTACGGCACCCATTGAACGGCGGAATACCGCGTTGCCGTGAACACAATGACATCGTCGAACGCTGCCGCGAATGCGCCTTGCGAAAGCACATACACGATAAGGCAAACCGGGATGATCGCGGTCGCCAGCACATAAGCAAAAAATTTTGGCCAAGAGCGCCAGACATCCAGAAGAGCGGTCGCGGCTGCAAGCAACGCAAACGCTCCGGCCGTGGGCGTGATCATTCCCGCTGCACCACCTGCCAGGCCCGCAATCACCGGGCCACGTAACCAGCGAGCAGGTTGCTCAATGCTCGCCAGACAAGCCCAGACCACGACCATGGAGAACAGCGTTGCGAAATAATGATGATTTATAGCCGTCCAATCACCTTGGGACGCAATCACCCAGCCTATCGCGACCAGCGCGGATATGATGGGGTTTTTGGAAACCTGCCTGCAGGTCAGGTAAATGAAACAGGCAATGCCGGCAACCGCCATTATCGCGAGCACACGTGTGGACCAGATCGACACCCCCGCTGCGGCAAACCACGCCGCGACAATGACGAAACCACCGGGAGGATAGAATTCGAAAAAATCATTGTAGAGCGTCTGTCCACGGAGCATGCGGTCCGCGCCATGGAGCAGGATGCCCTCGTCCCCCAACCAGAAGACGTGGCGAAAAAATGGAAGGCAAAGCAGGGTAGACAATATCCCCACACAAACCAGCCACCACGCATTGTTCGAGTTGGCTGCCGTTGCGAAGGGCAACCGAGAGGGTTGCGCGGAGCGGCCATGAACAGCGGTTCTATCGGAGGGCAATTTCATGAATACGGTTCACTGCTGAAAATCATCTCTTGGGGGAACTGAAGGCATCCTTCGCGACCGGAAGAGGCAGCTCTCGCGATCCATCGGAGGCGTTCCGGAACACGCCCAGCGCGCACAGCAGATAAAATGTCGCCGTATAAACCGGCATGCCCGCCAGCTGCGCCAGATAGGAGTTCAGCCCAAAATTGTTGATCAACGTCAGGACTGTCGCCAAATTTGCCGAATAACTGACCGCAAAGGCACATGCAAAGCGGACGATATGCGAGGCGCGGGTCTTACCTTCAATCCGGAACGTCCATTTCTTATTCAGGTTAAAGCTGAGGACGAGACCACATGCGTAACCGATGAAGTTTGCCGAAACGTCACCCAGCCGGAGCTGCTTGCACGCATATATGACCGCGAGGCTCAGCAGCGTATTGGCAATGCCCACCGCACCGAACTTCGAAGCCGAAGCCACACTGATCGAATTTGTCGGCTGCGGCATAAGAGATTACCCGCGCACCGGGTATGACATGCTGGCGCCGGCTTCGGTTTTGATGTTCGCAGGTTTGTTCTGAACGGCCACCGATGGTTCGCTTGATGCAGACACGAATTTCGCCGCGTGGTTCGATGCCACGATATCGGCAATAATGAACATCGGCCGCTGTTTCACCTCCATGAACATGCGGCCGAGATATTCACCAATAATTCCGATGACGAACAATTGTATCGAGCCAATGATCAGCACGATGGATGTCACCGAAGTCCAGCCCTCAACGACATCGCCCCTGGCCCAGACGACGAAGACATAAACCAGATAGACGAGTGCCAGAGCACCAAGAATCATTCCGAGATGCGAAGCAAACCGCAATGGCACAATCGAAAATGACGTGATTGCATCCAAGGCCAGCGCGATCATCTTCCGCAACGGATATTTTGTCTCTCCGGCAAAGCGCGGTTGGCGGTTGTAGCGTAAGGGGACTTGTTTCAGACCGATCCAGCTGATCATGCCGCGGATGAAGCGATGCCTTTCCGGCATGCCATTCAAAATGTTCAAGGAACGACGGCTGATCAGACGAAAATCACCGGTATCGAGCGGAATCTTTACGTCGACCATGCGATCGAGCAAACGGTAAAAGGCCGATGCGCTCGTTCGTTTGAGCCAGCTTTCGCCTTCGCGTTTCTCGCGTTGGCCGTAAACGATATCCGCACCTTGATCCATCAGCGCCATCATTTCCGGCAAGAGTTCCGGGGGATCCTGAAGGTCGGCGTCAACGATGAGAATGCGTTGCCCGCGGCATACCGAAAGGCCAGCGCTAAGCGCCAATTGATGTCCATGATTGCGCGCGAGATTGACCGCAACAATATGGGGATCCTCCGACGACATCATTTGCATGAGGGCCCATGTCGAATCCTTCGAGCCGTCGTTTACGAGCACAATCTCAAAATCGTCTCCCATCGTTGAGCGGCATACAGCGCTAAGGCGGCGATGCAGCTCCCGCAATACTTTTTCTTCATTGTAGCAGGGGACGACAACGGAAAGTCCTATTTCGGTCTCGCCCGCAGCCAGGTGCGAATTCATGCTTGCCTCGCCAAACGCCCTGCAATTATGAAAGTTAACATGTGGGATTCCTATGGATCTTGTTGGGCCCTAGGTTGCCACAGGAAAACTAAGCAAAATAGCTGGGCTGAGAAGCCGAACGTGAAATTATGATGGCTATTTAACCATTCCGCCGCTGCGTAGCCGTTTTTTCGAGTTTGATTAACGCAGTCGCCGCAGGGGACAGATGTTGCATTCCCCTCGTTCAGCGCCCCGCGAACTCACGGGTGCGGAGAACGGTCCATCCAGTGCGCACCGGCCAATCAATTATCCGCGCTGACGGCGTGAGACCGGTTTTGCCGCTTCCACAACGGCGAGCCTTCCTCCAGGAAAGCCCAAGGCCGGCGTAAACGCCGCGCTTTGCCCCGCCATGCGATAGGCACGTGCCCGGGCGGGTTCCGGGTACCGGTTCTCGCCGTGATATTCGTCGGTGGCTTCAAGATTTCGGGCGAGAAGGGCACCGATAAAGGGAGCGGTTATGCAGGAGACGACAAACCAGAGAAAAATGTAAGTCAGCCAAACCATCTGCCGCTCCATCCCTGCGGGCCCTAAAGGACCCGAACAACGCCCCGTGGAATGAACGGTACAAGGAGTTCGTAAATGTGCCGTTAAGACCGCGGGGCATCGGGTTATGGTGGAACCGTTTTGCGATCCAGAATCGGGGTCGCGTCAAATCCGATGCGTTTACAATTGCCTAGGCCATTCGAACGCGGCGTCTCCCGAACAAGCGGGTCTGGCTATCTGGAGTGTTCGCCTAGTGATTTTCCGGCAATTGCAGTAGGATTTTTTGGTCGCGGATGTGATTTATCTTCTATCGTTAGGGGATAGGGTTGGTTTAACAATTCCGTATGGGCTCAGGCTATAGAGTCGCTGGCGCTACGAGATGAGGGGATTTTCTGGAATGGGGCGTGGAAAGATTTTAGGAGCCTGGCTGAGTTCCCGGGCACTGTTCCTTGCTGGAGCAATTTTCGGTCTTCTGATGGTCGCCAGTTATGGCGCGCCGGCTCAGGCCGCCGAAGCGGCGACCGCCGACGATTATCTCATCGGTCCTGGCGACGGGGTTCAGATTTTCGTTTGGCACAATGCGGATCTTTCCGCGAATGTCGCAGTCCGCCCGGACGGGAAAATCTCCATTCCGCTGGTTGAAGATATACCGTGTGCGGTAAAGACGCCGACGCAATTGGCCCGCGACATCGAGGAACGTCTCAAGAAATATGTTCAGGACCCGACGGTCACTGTCATTATGAGCGGCTTCATCGGATTGCCGTCGCAGCAGATTCGCATCGTCGGCGAAGCCACCACCCCAAAGGCCGTGCATTATCGCCAGAACATGTCCGTTCTTGATGCAATGATCGAGGTTGGGGGATTGAGTACGTTTGCGGCGGGCAACCAAGCCCAACTCGTGCGTATGGTTGGCGGCAGACAGGTCATCACGGTCCTCCGTCTGCGCAGCCTGCTGGAAGATGGCGATCTTACGGTGAACGTGCCACTGCAGCCCGGCGACATCATCATCATACCGCAGTCGTTCTTTTGACTGAGTTAGCGACCGGTCCGCAAGGTAATTAGCCATGGCTTCCCAGCCGCGCAACGCACATGCGAGGAGCAATCGCTGGCGTGTGCTTCGTCTGCTATCGTCGGTGGCGCTGGTCCCCTTTGCCATTGTGAACGCCCATGCCCAAACCGCCGCGCCCGCAGCGGGCGGCGCACAAGCAGGTGGCGGCGCACAAGCAGGTGGCGGCGCCGGGCAAGGTGCTGGTGAAACCCGCGCCATGGATGGCACCACGACTCCAGCAAACCAAGGCGGTGGCGGCGGCGGGGTTGGGGGCGCTGGCGTACAGGGCGCTCAACCAAAAGGATTTCGCTTCACCGCGGGTGGAGACATTAGCGAGACCTACACCACCAACGCCCTTGGTCTTGCGAATTCGTCGGTGGGCGGATATTCCGGCTCCGATCTCATCACGATAGCCACTCTGACGTTCGGCGCCAGCGATCACAGTGCCAGATTTGACGGCGATCTTAGCTACAGTCTGAGCGGCGCCCATTATGTGAACAATTCAGATTTTGACCGGCTTACCAACTATTTGACTGGGCTTGGCAGAGCAAATCTGATTCCCAATCGCCTCTATGTAACAGCGAGTGCCTTTGCAGCACCTATTCTGGTCAATGGTTACGGACCCCAAGCTGCGGGTGCGACGAATTCCGGACTGCGCGACACATATGGCTATACGATTTCGCCGAATCTGACCTTCCGTTTCGGCCAATTTGCAAGATCAGACACCAGCCTTAACCAAGCGAGCGTGTTCTTCGTGCAACCGGGCGGCGCCACGATCAACCAAACCATACCGGGCCTGCCTGCTATTCCCGACCACGTCATCTCGTACGGCGCGACGCAAACCATATCGAGCGGGCCGGATTTCTACCGTTTGAATTGGCTTCTGTCCGGCAATATCAGCAAGACAACACAGCCGGGACTGGATTTCGAAGCCGCCACTGGCAACGCAA
>DATARE010000243.1:0-1895 GCA_036264295.1 Micropepsaceae bacterium
CGATTGGCATAATTTCCTCGCCTGGTCGCCATTCGAGAAGGATCCCGGGATGAAGCGAACGTTCAAGGGGACCGCGAGTGGCAAAGGCGCCATCTACGAGTGGGACGGCAACAACAAGGTGGGCGCCGGACGAATTGAGATCCTAGAGGCGATTGCGCCATCGAGACTGGTCATGCAGCTGGACATGTTCAGGCCGATGAAGGCGCAAAACACAGTCGAGTTCACGGTTTCAGCCAAAGGCGGCACAACCGATGTGACCTGGGCAATGAAGGGCAGAGTGCCCTTCATGGGCAAGCTCATGGGCCTCGTCATGAATTGCGATAAAATGGTCGGCAGCCAGTTTGAAGAAGGTTTGGCGAAGCTGAAAGGCCTCGCTGAACAGCCTGGGCCGCGCCTGGCCGCAGCCTAAACTGCAGCATTCTCCGGTAGGGATTCTTGGCGCGCCCGTGCCCGCATCACGAACGCCGGCCGCCGATCAACCTGAGGACTGCATCGGCGGCGCGTTCGCCTGATTCCCACGCGCCGCCGACCGTGCCCCAGAGCGTCTCGTGCACCGCTTCGCCTGCAAAGAAGATGCGGTTGCTTACCGGCTCCATCATCACCTTGCGAGCGGACTGACCTCCGGGGACAGCGGCGGATGCGGCTCCCAGAACCCATGGCTCGTAGTTCCAGCGGGTAACATGATGACGCTTGACGCTCGCCTTGATATCGGTGCCGTACAATCCGGCAAGCCAGCCGTTTGCAAACTCCATCATGGCATCTTCGCCTTTGGCAGTGAGATCGCGCCCGAAACTGCCCCCGACATCAATGATGCAAAGCGTTGACCCGGACACGTTCCCCAAAATCGCGGCAGTGTCCTTGCTCTCGCTCTTCTCGAAAACGATCTCGTCGGCTCGCAGCCCGAGCGGATTTCCTCTGAGCTCGACGGCGATGTGATCGTGGCTGCCCAGCTTGAGCTTGTTGGCAGCATCGAGGTGGCGCTTGGGAACCTCGAATTTGATCTTGCCGGACAGGAGGACATTGGTGGAGACCGTCACGATGGCGGCGGGCGCTCGAAACTGGCCCCTCGCCGTTTCCATTTCGACGTTTGCGCGCCCCCAATCGATGCGCGTGACCGGCGTGGAAACCTGAACCGCCCCCGCAGGCGCAAGCTTTGCCAGGAGCGTCCCCAGCCCCTGGCGGCAAAATGCGCCATTGTCGCGCTCAGCCGCGCGCGAAACGTCAACGGTGGAGAGCTCGGCGAGATCCTTGTCGCAGTTGTAGACGCCCAGGATGAAATCTATGGTCGGCCGCCATTCGCCAAGATCTTTCGGCAGCACCTGCGCGCACGCGATGTCGTTCTTGCGCGCGGCATCACGGATGGCCGCATTGGCCCGAACGAGGCTCGCCAGGAAGTCTTCCATCTCGCCTTCCCGCGCGTAGCGCCGGCCGATGCGCATGCGCTGGCCGGGCGGCGCGAGATAGAGATCGAGCCCGGTCTGCGGGGCGAGCTTGGCGATAGGACTGTTGTCGGCCAGGTAGATGCGGTGCGCCCCCCGGTCATAGGGAACGCTGAACGTGGCGGTGTCCGTGATGCAGCGTCCCCCGATCTCATTGGCTGCCTCGAGGAGCGCAACCCGCTTGCCGGCGGCGGCAAGCCGGCGGGCAGCGGCGATGCCGGCGGCGCCGGCACCGACAATGATGACGTCCGCACTCCCGGAACGCGGCAGCTCTTGTGGAGGCGGGGCTCTGCGCGGGGCTCCCCATGCCGGTCCAGCTCCAAGGGCGGCGCCTGCCGCTAGGAATGCGCGGCGAGTCCAGTCGCCGACGGCGCGGCGCTGGTCGTGCGATGACACAGACTCATCGGCAGCCGCGCCTGGGATATTCGAGATCGAGGCGCACTCAAGCTCAGCCGG
>DATARE010000032.1:0-2843 GCA_036264295.1 Micropepsaceae bacterium
CGCTGGTGAACCAGACCATTGGCGATTGCCTGACCGAGGCGATGGATTTGGCCGGGCTGACGCGCGTGCTGAAACGCATCGAATCCGGGGATATCCGCATTGTCGCCTGCGATCTGACCCAGCCCTCACCGCTGGCGCAGGAAGTGCTGTCGGCGCGCCCCTATGCCTATCTCGACGATGCGCCTTTGGAAGAACGCCGCACCCAGGCGGTGATGGGCCGCCGCTGGCTGGCGCCGGAATCGGCGTCCGATCTCGGGCGGTTGGATGCGGAAGCGATTGCGCGGGTGCGCGCCGAAGCCTGGCCCGAAGCGGCGAACCCGGATGAGCTGCACGACGCGCTGGTCTGGCTGGGTTTCCTTACCGAAGCGGAAGTGGCCGCGCAGGCGGGCTGGAAGGATTGGCTCCAGGCTCTCGCGGGTCAGAACCGCGTGGCTCTGCTTCATTTGACGCGCGGCAATATCTGGATTGCAGCGGAACGTCTGCCGCAGTTCCTCGCATTGTGGCCCATGGCCAAACTCGATCCCGCCATTGCCGTGCCCGAGACCTATGCGGCGAAGAATTGGGTGCCCGAAGACGCGCTGGTCGAAATCGTGCGCGGCCGGTTGGAGGGGCTGGGCCCCGTGACGGTGGAAGCGCTGGCCGCGCCGCTCGAATTGAGCGCAAGCGGCATCGCCGTGCCCTTGGCCGCGCTGGAAGCGGAAGGCTTCGCCATGCGGGGACGTTTCACGCCGGGCGGCGAGAGCGAGGAATGGTGCGAACGCCGTTTGCTCGCGCGCATTCACAGCTACACGGTCAAGCGCCTGCGCGCGGAAATCCAACCCGTCGCGGCGCGCGATTTCCTGCGCTTCCTCGCCGAGTGGCAGCACGTCACGCTGGACGCGCGCATGGAAGGCCCTGATGCGCTCGATTCCATCATCCACCAGCTGGAAGGGTTCGAGACGCCGGCCATCGCCTGGGAATCGGAACTCCTGCCGGCGCGGATCAAGGGATACGATCCCGCCTGGCTCGATGACCGCTGCCTTGCGGGCCACGTCACCTGGACGCGATTGAAACCGCGCGCGGGCGGTGGCGATGCCAAACCTGCGCCGGTGCGCACCACGCCCATTGCGCTGCTGGCGCGGCGTCACGCGGGGCTGTGGTCGTCCTTGGCAGCCAGAGATGACGATGTGCCGCCAAGCCCGCAGGCGAAACAGGTGGCCGATTTCATTCGCCAGCACGGCGCGTCGTTTTTCGACGAGATTGTGGACGGCGCGGGATTGCTGCGCGTTCAGACCGAGGAAGCCCTGGCCGAATTGGTGGCGCTCGGTCTTGTCAATTCCGACAGTTTCGGAGGCTTGCGTGCGCTGCTGGTGCCGGCGAGCGAACGCAAATCGCCGGCATCGGGACGCCGCCGCCGCGCCGCCAAATTCGGCATGGAGGATTCGGGCCGCTGGGCGCTGACACGCCGCAATGCCGGCTCGCCGCAAACCGAAGCCCAGGCCATCGAGCATGTCGCACGCACGCTGCTTCAGCGGTACGGGGTCGTGTTCTGGCGTCTGCTGGCGCGCGAAGCGGAATGGTTGCCGCCGTGGCGCGATCTGTTGCGCGTCTATCGCCGCCTTGAGGGGCGTGGCGAAATCCGCGGCGGGCGTTTCGTGGCCGGATTTTCCGGCGAGCAATTCGCGCTGCCCGAAGCCATCGGTGCTTTGCGCGAGACGCGGCGGCAGGAACCGGCTGGCGCCTGGATTTCTGTCTCCGGCGCCGATCCGCTCAATCTCGTCGGCATTCTGACTCCGGGCCCGCGCTTGTCAGCGCTGACTGGCAACCGGCTGCTCTATCGCGATGGACTTCCGATTGCGCTCCTTGCCGGTGGCGAGGTGCAGTTCCTCGAAACGCTGAATACCAACGACGAATGGCAGGCCAAGAAGGCGCTGCTGCGCGGGGCGCAACCTTCGCCGCCCGATGCAAACGAATTGGATCAGCGCCGTGCCGCCCGGCGGCCCATTCTCGACGCTGCGCAATAATCAGGGCTTAGGGAAGTTCACCAATTCGGCCACCGCCCCGCCATCCTTGCGCGGATCGGAGGCGCCGAAATTCACTTTCTTCGCAAAGTCCCGCATCACCGCTTGGCCCGAGCCCATGCGCGTCGAGGAATAATCGCCGCGCATGATGATCTTGTGCCCCATCGCGGTGAGCTCCTTGCGCGTGGCTTCCGGTATCCGCGCTTCGAAATTCACGTCGCAGCCGGCAAAGGTTTCCTTCGAAAACCGCGCGGCGTCCATTGCCCCCTGCACATTCATCCCGTAATCGACCATGTTGGAGACGAATTGCGCGTGGGCCTGGGCTTGGTTCCAGCCGCCCATGATACCGAAGGCGATGCGCACATCGCCCTTCTGCATGAAGGCCGGGATGATGGTGTGCACAGGCCGCTTGCGCCCGGCGAGCACATTGGGATGGCTCTTGTCCAAGGTGAACAAGCCGCCCCGATTTTGCAACGCGAAGCCCGCGCCGCCCACCGCGAGCCCCGCGCCGAACCCCACGGTCGAATAATTGCTCTGGATCAGCGACACCATATTGCCGTCCTTGTCGACGGCCGACAGATAGGTGGTGCCATTGTCCGTGCCGGGCGGCACGCCGGGGCCGACATTGCAGGCGGCATGTGCGGGATCGATCAATTTGGCGCGTTCGGCGGCGAATTCTTTCGACTTCAATCCGGTGACCGGAATTTTCGCAAAGCGCGGATCCGCGTCATAGCGGATCATGTCGGCATAGGCGATCTTCTTGGCTTCGATCATGCTGTGCAGCGCCTTGACCGAATTGTGGCCCATTTCGGCAAGCGGAAAGCGCTCCATGATGTTGAGCAT
>DATARE010000054.1:0-1733 GCA_036264295.1 Micropepsaceae bacterium
GAGACGCTGCAATTCCGCATCCGAAACATTTTGCGGCACCACCGCGATACCGCGTGCCGACGGACCCAATTCCGTCAGCGCGTCGACGAGACAGCTATTGTCGAAACCATAGAAGCTCGGCTGAACGATGACATTGCGCGCGACGCCAAGCTGGGCACGCAGTGCTTTTAGCTGAGCAACCGAAGCTTCGGGCGGCGTATAGGTTCGGGTCGCGGCCATCGGGTATTTCGCTTGCGGGCCGACAATGTGGTTGTGGACGTCGATCGCGCCGGCTGGCATATCGGCAAGCGGGCTGGCTGCCCAGGCGCTCCGCCCCAAAGCCAAGGCTCCCAGCGAAGCGATAGCGAATTCGCGTCTGGTGAGTGTCATGTGAAACTCCTCCAATATTCGATGATCACGCATTCAACAGCGCAGGGCGCCGTTTTTCCGCCCAGCCCGTCGCCTGGTCGTATGCATAAGCCAGCTGCAGGCAAGCGAGCTCGGCCTGGTTGCGGCCGACGATCTGCATGCCCATCGGTAACCCACGCGTGTTGAAGCCCACCGGCACGTTGAGCGCGGGGCACCCCGTCATGGTGACGATGACCGCGACTTCCATCCAGCGATGGTAGGAATCCATGGTCTTGCCGCCGACCTCCTTGGGCCAATGCACCGTTGCATCGAAGGGGAAGACCTGTGCCGAGGGCAGAATGAAGAACTCGTATTTGTCGGCAAATCGGCGCACCGCCTGATACCAAGCCGTCCGTCCCGCCGAAGCGTCGGAAATATCGAAGGCGCTAACCTTCATGCCGCTCTCCACTTCGAACTGCGCTTCGGGTTTCATCAGCGCGCGCTTGGCGGGATCGCGATAGAATTCCTTGAGCGGCGTTCCAGCCTGCCAGGCACGCAGCTTCACCCAATGGCGCCAGACCTGCGGAATCGGATAATCGGGCTTGGCTTCTTCGACCACGCAGCCAAGGCCCTCGAAGACCTTCAGGGCGTTCTTGCAGAGGTCGAGCACGCCCGGTTCGAACGGCAGATAGCCGCCGAAATCTCCCAGCCACGCGATCCGCGTGCCGTGAAAATCGCGGGCAAGGCCTTGCGCAAATTGCGCGGGGTCCTGCCGGTTGGACAGCGGCACACGCGCATCATATCCCGCCTGCACCGAGAGCAGCATGGCAAGATCGGAGGCGTTGCGCGCCATCGGTCCGGTCACGCCAAATGATGTGTTGAACAGATCGGTGCCTTCCGACGGCACGCGCCCATAGGAGGTGCGGAAACCGAAGACATTGTTGTAGGCCGCGGGATTGCGCAGCGAGCCGCCGGAATCGCTTCCGTCCGCCACGGGCAGCATGCGCAGCGCCAGCGACACCGCCGCGCCGCCGCTGCTGCCGCCGGCGGATTTGCTCTGGTCATAGGCATTGTGTGTGGCGCCATAGACGGGATTGTAGGTGTGCGAGCCCAGCCCGAATTCCGGCGTATTGGTCTTGCCGATGAAGATCGCGCCCGCCGCCCGCATGCGCTCCACCACCAGCGAATCCTGGGTGGGTATGAAGTCCTTGAGAATCGGCGAGCCAGAGGTGGAGCGGATGCCCTTCACCGGCTGCAGGTCCTTCACGGCATGGGGCAGGCCGTGCAGCGGTCCCATGATCTGGCCGCGCGCCACCTGTGCGTCGCGCTCCCGCGCCTGGGCGAGAAGACCGTCGCGCTCCTGCAGCGCCACAATGGCGTTCACTTTGGGATTGATCACCGCGATG
>DATARE010000087.1:0-11182 GCA_036264295.1 Micropepsaceae bacterium
CACATTGCCGCTGGCGAGCGCGATCTGGGCCACCATCATCGCCATGCCCGGTTGCTGCAGCACAAATTCCGGATTCAAATTCTGCGCTTGGCGCCAAGCCTCTTTGAAATTGTTCTGCCGTGCCAGCAAGACGGCGCTGTAATATGGGTAGAACGATGACTCGGGCGCTTTGTCGAACAGCGCATCAAGTTCGGTTTGCGCTTTCGCGTCTTGCTTTTGCTCCAACAACACTTCAATGCGGATAACGCGGGCGATGATGTTGTCCGGATTGCGCCGAATGAATTGATCGGTAGCTGCCAAGGCGTCGTTGAATTTGCCGGTTTGATACAACAGCGCAATCTGCGAGTTGAGGATTTCCTCGCTCTCAGGCGCAAGTTTCAACCCTTCATCGATCATGCGCTGTGCCAGCGTCAGATCGTTCTGTTGCATTGCCAGTTTGGCACGCGCGGTTAGAGATCGCGCATCGCGGCGCAAAGCAAGCGAGCGTTCGATTGCCGCATTGGCTTCAGCCGACCGTCCCAGAATCTGCAGCGACAGGGCGCGCGCTGTCAGAATATCGGGAGCAATTTTGCTATGCGATTCCGAGGAGGGTTCGAGAAATTCGGCAAGCAATTCCTTGGTCTCGCCACGCACGACCATTGTGTCCAGAATAGCGGGGACGACCAATTCTTCCGGGGCATTATCAATCCGAGCTTGCCGCAACTCGCGTTCAGCCGTTCGTGTGTCACCGCTTTTCAAAAGCGCCATTCCCAGGCGTGCACGGATCGCGCCGTCTTTGGGCGCCAGCCGCACTGCGTTTTTCAATTGAACCACCGCCAAAGCCAAATCGGCGCCGGTTTGCGCGCGCTGCGCATCCTTCAGCAGCGCCTTGGTGTCGGTATTCATAACCGGCCGGGGCTGTGCGGGCTGCCCGACGGGCGTCGCAGCATATGCCGGCACCCCCGCAGAAGAGGCCATCAGAACGGTCAACAGACAGATTTTCCCGATCATGGCCGAACGGGGTTTCGGAAAATCGTTTCTTTTGATCACGATGCCTTTCTCGGATCGCTGCGCCATAGGCCCCCCGGGTGAAGTAATGGAATCTCCTCTCTTTGTATGCAAGAGAGGCATTAGCGCATGATTAACGCTATCTGCGGTTGCTGTCTTCTGTCGCTTGATGTGTATGGTTAACGCGCGGCAGCCCATCCCAGAAAATCGTGCTGGAATAACGGGCGGCTGGGCCACCGCCATTCCGATCGGACTAACCCCACCTTAACTGCGACCGTTTATATCCGACGGTCTGTCTGCGCCCCTGAGCGAAAGTGCTATGTCCGACTCGTCGCCGCCTATCGAGGCCATCGGCGCCCAAAGCTGGAATTCCCGGCTGGCTTGGCAAAGCTCAATTGCGTTCCGATTGGCGTGGCGGAATATCACCCGTGACTATATTCGCCTGGCAATTGCCATCGTCGGGGTTGGGTTCGCCGTCCTTTTGATGACCGTGCAGTCGGGTCTGCTGATCGGGTTTGCAATCACCACGTCCAGCCTTGTGGACCACGCCCAGGCAGACCTTTGGATTGTGCCGCGTGGCGCCAAGGATGTGGATCAGGCCGGCGCGCTGCTGGAACGGCAAAAGTACCTCGCGCTCGGCGTTGCCGGGGTCCAGTCCGTCGATAGTCTCGTGGTTCATTTTGCCGACTGGAAACGGCCGGACGGCGGAACGGAGAGCGTCATCGTGGTCGGCATCGACCCTGTTCGGCCCGTTCTGCAGCCATGGAATCTCATCCAGGGTTCCACTGAAGACCTCGGCATCGCGGACGGCATCATCATCGATGAGCTGTATTCCCAAAAGCTTGGCATCACGCATGTCGGCCAGACAGCCGAAATCATGAATCGCCGCGCGCGGGTGGTCGGCATCACCTCTCGGATCCGGACCTTCACGCAATCGCCTTACATCTTCACCCGGTTGGAGAATGCCAAAATCCTGACCGGTATGGCCGACCGGCAAACCTCTTATTTGCTCGTCCGTGCCGAGCCGGGGGCAGACAAGGAGAAGCTGCGCAAGGCGCTGCAGGCCGCACTTCCATCATCGGATGTTTGGACCTCCCGCGGATTTTCCTGGCAGACGCGCCTCTATTGGCTGGTAACGACAGGCTCAGGGGCGGCATTGCTGATCGCCGCCGCGTTGGGCGTCATTGTCGGCGTGGTCATCGTCTCGCAAACGCTTTACTCGGCGACCGTAGAACGCATCCATGAATACGCCACGATCCGCGCTATGGGAGCGAGCAATGGCTATCTCAAGGCCATCATTCTGCGGCAATCGCTGTTGAGCGGCATTGCCGGTTATGTGTTGGGAGCGGGCGTCGCGCTGTGGGTGGCCCGGTTGGCGGAAGCAAGCTCAGCCGCGCCTGCCATGCCTTTCTCGCTGCTTCTGATATTGGCCCTCATCACGTTGGCAATGTGCGTAGGGGCGTCCCTGGTCTCGATCAGGAAAGTCCTGCGTGTCGATGCCGCAAGCGTATTCAAATAAGAGGCAGCGGATGGAAAACTCAACCCCAACATCCAAACTGGCAGCAGAGCTGAAAGACGTCTCGGTCGTCTATGGCGTACGCGAAGCGGCTGTCCACGCCGCCAAGGGCGTATCGCTGGAAGTCCGCCGTGGCGAGCTGTTGCTGCTCATGGGCCCGTCCGGCAGCGGCAAGAGCACCGTTCTTCAGGTGCTCGGATGCATTCGCTACGCCACGGCAGGCACCGTTCTGATCGATGGAAAGTCCATCGCCGGCCTGACCGAAAACGCCTTGAGCCGGCTCCGCTGCGAGCATATCGGCTTTGTCTTTCAGCATTACAATCTGTTGCCGTCGCTGCGGGCGTGGGAAAACGTTGCGCTGGCGTTGGAACTTCGCGGCGAAAGCGGCGCAGGCATGGAGAAGACCAGCCGGGCCATGCTCGCGCGCCTCGGTCTCGAACATCGCGCCGATGCCTATCCGCAGCAGCTCAGTGGCGGACAAAAACAGCGCGTTGCGATTGCGCGCGCTGTTGTCGGCCGTCCCGGTATCATTCTGGCCGATGAACCCACCGCCGCACTCGATTCGGCAAGCGGCGCCGACGTCGCAAGATTGCTCGCGAGCGTGGCCCATGAGAACGACTGCGCGGTCGTGGTCGTAACGCACGACGCGCGAATTACGGGTATCGCCGATCGGCTGGCCTATTTGGACGATGGCGCGATTTTGTGGACTCGCAAGAATGTCCAGCTCCAAGACAAAACCCTAAGAGAAAGTGGCATCCATGAAACGAACGATCACGGCCGGGGTAGCCTTGACGCTAGCTTTATCCGGCGCGCTGCTAGTAACGGTTGAACAGACAAGCGGTACGGAATCCAAGGCCGCAGCAAACGCACCCATTGCGCGTGATCGGCTCATTGCCGCCGGGGGGCTGGTTGAACCGGCTTCCGAAGCACGCCAGCTTGCCGCCAGCGTGGTCGGCCGCATCGTCAAGATGAATTTCGAGGAGGGCGATGCGCTGGCCCAAGGCGATGTGATCGCCGAAGTGGAGAATGACGATTTGAAGGCGCAGGCAGCCGGTGCCGAGGCAGCAATGGCGGCACGCGCCAGCGAGTTGGCGCGGCTGAAGGCGGGGGCACGCGAGCAGGAGATCGCAGCGGCCAAAGCCGAATTGCGCGAAGCCGAAGCGGTCGCCGCCAATGCACAATCTTCTTTCGAGCGGCGCGTCGCATTGGGCACAAAGCAGATCGTCTCCAAAGAGGTGGTCGATCAAGCCCGGGCCGACCGCGATACCGCCGAGGCACGGCGCGATTTCCTCGCTCAAAAACTTTCCCTTCTGGTGGCGCCCCCGCGTTCTGAAGATGTTGCCATCGCACAGGCGAATTTGGACGCCGCACGTGCCCGCCTCGCCGAAATCAGGGCCGAGATCGAAAAGACCATCGTCCGCAGCCCGATCAATGGTGTCGTATTGAAATTGTACCGGCGAGCCGGCGAAACCGTCAGCAATCTGCCGCCCACGCCGGTCGCCATGGTCGGCGACATAAGCCGATTGCGCGTGAGAGCCGATATTGAGGAAGCAGACGTGGCTGCAATTGCCCCCGGGCAGACCGTATGGGTGACCGCCGATGCGTATCCCAATAAGCGCTTCCGCGGCACCGTGGGACAAATCGGCGTCCAGCTTGGCAGGAAGAATTTCCGCAACGACAATCCCGAGGAACGGCTCGACACCAAAATTCTTGAAGCGATGATCGATCTCGAACCCGGCGTGCAACTGCCGATCGGCCTGCCGGTCGACATCAAGGCCGATCCTTCATCGAAGAATCAGAAACTTGCCGATGCGCGCGCGGCGACGCCTCACGACACCGAGACCGTGTTCAAGCAGAGCTTCGAGCGTTAGACAGAACGCGCAGTTACGCGCCGCGCAATTGGCGCAGTTGATCGCGCACCATGTTTTTGGTTTCGGCGCTCCATTTATACTCTGCCTGATCATAGCGGTGGAGCATCGCATCGAACTGGAACATCACCGGGGCCGCAATCGGAGGAAATTTTCCGGTGAGAAGGTTCATCACTTCGGTCGCAATTGCACCCCCGAGCATAATGGGCGCCGGGCTTACGGACGGTAGTCTCTTTTCCCCGAAATTCAGGCCGCCGCGATCCAGATATTGGAAGAAGAACGGCTGAGGGGAAATGCCGGCGACGAGCGACACTGTCAGGTCTTCGAGACTGTCGTCCGGAGAGAAACCGAAATAATCCTCGAACGTCATTCCCTTCGGATCGAAATTGATCAGAGTGAAACCAAAACCCAGTGGCGGCGCGGTGAGCACCCATAAGCCGCGCTTTCGCGCAGCGCGGTAAAGCAAGAACCGTTCCTTGAAACAGTAGAAATCCAATGAGTCGACGACAATATCGACTCCGTCCAGAAAGGGTTCGACGGTCGCGTCCGCGATACCGTCATAGAACAGCCGCACATCCGCTTCCGGATTGATTCCCTTGACCGTATCGCTTGTGACATCTGCCTTCTTCCGCCCGATCGTCGCCATATTGGCGCCTCTCTGGCGATTGAAGTTGGACATCTCGTAAATATCCGGATCGGCAAGATTGAATGCGCCGATTCCCAGACGCGCGAGCGCGTCCACTTGCACAAATCCGGTCCCGCCCAATCCCGCAACCGCCACGCGCGATTTGCGCAGCTTCTCCTGCTCGGCGTGGCTCAAAAAGCCGAAATTCCTTTTGAAGGCTTCTTCATATTTGAACGTCGGTTTATCGGGCAATGTTCTGTTCCCTCGCGGATATGTTCATCGTCCCTTCGTCTCAGCCATGCGTGACGGTTCGCAACCTATTTGGTCGCGACCAGAAGTCCGTGGTCCAGTGGAAGGTCCGAAATGCGCTCCATCTTTTTGAAGCCCGCTTTTCGAATTCTCGTCTCGTGATCCTTCCACGAATATAGCATGCCCTCTCCGGTCGCAATCGCGAGGAAATAGGGCGATCCGAGCGCGGTGCTGATGGGACCCGTATCATCGTCATTGCCCATCATGTTGAAGATGAGCAACTTCCCGCCCTTCGGCAATGCCTTGTATGATTTTCGGAGAAGTTCCATCGCTCTTTCCGGCGACCAAATTGTGAACATGTGGCAGAAGATGATGGTATCGACACCTGATGGCAAAGGCGTCGCGAAAAGATCGCCCGGCCAGGTCGAAATGCGGTCGGACAATCCCGCACGCTTGATATTGCGCCTTGCGATCTTGCACACCGTGGGTTGGTCGAACACGGTGACGTGCAGATGCGGAAATTTGCGGGCAATCGCCATTGCATTCGTGCCGGCGCCGCCTCCCATGTCGATGAGGTGCTTTGAATTTTTGAGCGGGAGATTGGCCAGAAGTTCGACATTGGCCTGATTGGACAATGCACTCATCGAATCCTGGAAAACTTTCTCAAGTCTGGGCTGCGCCGTCAGGCGCTCGTACAATTCCTTGCCGGGGCCGGGAAAACGCGCCAATCCAAGGTTCTTGTTCTTGGTCAGCGACTCCACAAAATCGAAAAGCCCGGGATACACGATCTCTGCCTGCCATCCGAGGACGTTCGCGAAGCTGCGCGGGCGGTCGGGAACCAGCCATTTTTCCGTTACGCCGGCATTGGCATATCCCTCGCCGATCTTTCTGATGATGCGAAGCGCGGTCAAACCGACCAGAAGAATACGAGCGGGACGTGGCGCAAGCCCCAGCTTTTTCGCAATTGCCGACTGGGTCGAGCCAGGTTTGGTGGACAGCAATGCTAAGAGGCCAAGCTTATGGCCCGCCCACAGAAGCTGAAACGCGACATGCCCTTGCATTACCGTCATGAGCTCGTCGGCCGTCAGTGAATCTTTGCCGCGTGATTTCGTGATCGGCGCGCGTTTGATCTTCGGCATCTGAAAGCTCCCCATTCACACCAGAAACAGCGTGATTCCCACAATGCGGCTTTTATGGTAAATAAATCCTTTAAGCTACCGCAAAGCAGTTCAGATCATAAGTTTGCCGCTTTCTGTTCAAGGTTACCCGCTCTGCATGGACGGGGAGCGGAGTCGTGCGCGCGAAAACTTAGCTGATTGCGCACATCATCAATGAATTGATTAGGCAAATTGAGGCACGATCAGATTTGCGGAAAACTCCGGTCTGCGCTTGCCGGACTGCTAGAACCTTATCAATCGACAACAACGGTGACGATCATGTCGGTCCATGTTCACGAGCAGAGTGCATTGCCGAATGTTGGCGCGTCAGCGGCAGCGGATTCGGAGCTCAAACGCATTTTGGATTTGGCCCGCTGGGCGCCAAGTGGCGACAATATCCAGCCCTGGCGCTTTGAAATTCTTAGCGAGGATCGGGTTGTCGTCCACATCGTGGGTGACGACAACATCTACGAATTCAATAAGGGACAGGGTACGGCACTCTCGACAGGCGTGCTGCTGGAGACAATTCGCATCGCCGCAAGCCGGTATGGGCGCGGGGCGGAATGGACCCTGCTCGACCCTGTGAGCCTGACCATGCGCATTTCCATCGACCTTTCCCGTCGAGACGGACTCAAAGAAGATCCGCTCTGCCAATTTGTCGAAAGCCGCTCGGTCGAACGCAGGGCCTATCGCACAACACCGTTGAGCGCCGAACAGAAGGACCGCTTGAAACAGGCCGTCGGCGAAGAGTTCGCGATCCAATGGTATGAGAGCGATCAAGAACGGCGGCGAACGGCGCGCATTAACGCACTTGCCACCGACATTCGTCTCCGGATCCGTCAGGCCTACGATGTGCACCGGCGCATCATCGATTGGGACCGCGATTTCAGTCCCACGGCCATTCCCGCCAAGGCTATCGGTCTGGACGCGCTCACGCTCAAATTGATGCGCTGGGCCATGGTCAATTGGAAGCGCGCCGATCTGATGAACCGGATTTTCGGAACGATGGCTCCGCAGATGCAGCTCGACCTTCATCCGGGATTTCGTTGCGGAGCGCATTTCACAATACGCCACCGCAACAAGCCGGCACCGGGAGATGAACGTGTGGCACTGCTCCGGGCCGGGCAGGCCATTCAGCGCTTTTGGCTGACCGCGACCCAGATGAGCCTGGCGATGCAGCCTGCACTTGCGGCTCTATGTTTTGCGACCTACGCGGCCTATGGCGGGTTACCTTCCGACATTCCGCCCGCGATCACACGAAAGGTTCAGAACCTGGCTGACAAGCTAAGAGAGAGCGAAGGGTTCGATCCGGCGATAACAGTTTTTCGCGGCCGCATTGGATGGCCAGCGCCTGCGGCCGTAAAGGCTCGCTCTACCCGGCGAGATACAACAGACCTCACCGCCTGATCGGGCTACGTTCCCCAAAAAAAACTCCCCCGAACTTGCGTTCGGGGGAGTTCTAACTCGAGCTTCGAAGAAGCGGTTTAGGACTGGGCGCGGCGGCGGCGAACGAGGCCACCGATTGCCATCAGAGCAAAACCGAACATTCCAAGCGTGCCGGGTTCCGGAACGGTCGCGAAGTTCAGGTCGGTCACGATGCCGTTGATGGTGGCGTTCGGCGGGTTGGTACCACCCCCGGTCACGTTTCCAATTTGCGCCGTGGTCGTGGCAGCAAAGTTCACATTAAAGAACGGAACCGGTGCGGTGAAATAGGTCCGGGCATCGAACGTACCGCACCCCGTGGCATCGCCACCGGTGACAACGGTGCTACCCAGCAATCCTTGATTCGCCGTGCCATCGCAAATGATGAACGAAGAGATGGCCGAGAAGATCGGAGCGCCCGTGCCTGCCTGGAACCCTGCGCTGCCGGAGAGCGAAGTCGCAATTGCCAACACGATGTCGTTGCCGCCGGTGTCCGTAACCGAGGGGGCAACACCGCCCGTGCTGCTCGTCGCACCGGGGTTGAAGACATCGTTATCGCCGACATCGGCAAACAGCTTGAAGGTGAAATCGCCCGCTCCAATGGTGCCGGCTTGGTTGGCGCCAAAACCGGTGATGCCATGGGCCGTCGCCTGGAAGGTGGCGTACATGCCGTAGGTGTTAGCCAGCGGACCCGAGAACAAACCCGTTTGCAGGAAGGTCGAGCTCGCACCATTGTTGCTGTAGCTCTGGATCTGCAGCCAACCGGTTTCGAACTGAGTGGACGGACCCGTCTGCTGAAGCAGCGTGTCGGAAGTGCCGTTAATGTCCGATTCGACTTGCGGGGTATAACCCGAGATCCCCGGAATCGCGTTCGGGTTGATTGTGAAGGTGGGAACAGCCGAGGCGCTGCTGATGCCGAGGCCAAAAACCAACGCCCCCGAGGCGACGGTCCCAAGAATTGTCTGCTTTAATTTATGTCCCAACATTTTCGTCTCCTAGAAACTCTTACGTGCCCCGGGGTACCCCCCCGCTTGCCCGACATTCTCGCAAGATCGGTGCCAAGCACGCCCGATACAGCAATAAAAAAAATCACCCTTATTCTTCAGACTGTTATGGGATTTGACATTACCCCGCCCCACCTTGGCCAAAGCTTATCTGTAAATAGTTTTTACAACTCCGTGGTTAATATGGACGAAGGACGGAAGAGCCTTCAAATCGTCTGAGCCGCCATTCGCATGAGCTGCGGCTAGGAACTAAAGCTCAACCATTTGCGCCTAGGCTGGAAAATCGTCGACAGGTCGGCGCAAGGAAAGAGAATGTCCCAGCTTTCGGTTTCAAAAACGCGAACATTTGAATCTCATCAACCTGGGCAAGAACACAGCACACCCCGGCTCAGGGACATCTATGAAAGCTTCTTTGAGACCACGCTGGCAGAAACCGACGAGCAGCGCCGTGCGGCCTATCGCCTGCGCTACGAAGTGTATTGCGTCGAGCACCCCTTCGAAGATCCCGAACAAAACCCCAATAGGATGGAATCGGACGCCAATGATGCCTCCGCCCTCCATTCCTTGCTTGTTCACCGGGCGAGCGGGAGCGTCGTCGGCACCGCGCGTTTGATTTTGCCAAAAGCGGATCAAGGCCGTTTTACTCTTCCCATTCGTGATGTGTGCCGGCACGAACTGCTTCTCCGGGACAGTCCGACCCTGCCTTGGGGGCTGGCCGCCGAGGTTTCCCGTTTCGCAATATCGAAGACCTTGCGACGCCGGGCCAGCGATCAGAGTGGAGAAACGACATCGGTGGGAAGCTTTTCCCTGGGGGACGACCCCCGACGCGTCATTCCCAACGCGTCCCTGGGGTTGATACAGGCGACCACTGCCATGCTGGCGAAGGCGGGGGCCAAATATCTTTGCGCCGTGATGGAGCCGACGCTCTTGCGCATGCTCAAAAGACTTGGGCTGCATTTCACCCACCTCGGGCCGCTGGTCGAATATCACGGCCAAAGGCAGCCCTGCTACGCCGATTGGGATGCATTGCTTGCACGGGTTTGGGTGGAACGCAGGGACGTGTGGGAACTGATAACCCGCGATGGCGAACTCTGGCCGTTAAACCGGAACCTGGCGAACGCTCTTGTGCCAGGCTTACAACTCGCCTGACCGCCAAGCGTGCTGGTCCGCATCCTGGCCGATCATACGCCTGTGGAATCCAGATGATTGAGATGCCGAGAAGGCATTGACGCAATTCCGGCTCCGCACATAGCGTGCTCTCGCCCCGGAGTTGATTGGAACCGCTGTGCTTACGAAAGCTCTTTCCCTTCATCAACAGGGTCATCTCGCCGAAGCAGCCGGCCTTTATCGAAAGGTTCTCGCGCAAAATCCCAAAAATGCAGACGCCCTGCACCTGTTGGGAGTGATCGAGTTCCAAAGCAAAAATCCATCGGCAGCGCTCGCGCTCATCGACCGCGCCCTTCGGCTCGTCCCGAACAATCCCATTTTCCACTCCAACCGTGGCAATGCTCTCAAAGATCTGAAGCGCTTCGATGAGGCTGTTACCAGCTTCGATCGCGCATTGGCACTCAAACCCGATTTTGCGGAGGCGCTCAATAATCGCGGGCTCGCCTTGCACGAGCTGAAACGTTTCGATGATGCGCTTGAGAGCTATCGCCGTTCGCTGGCGATCAAACCTCATCATGCCAAGACATTCAACAATCGCGGGCTCGCACTGCGCGCGCTGAAGCGATTTGACGACGCGCTCGCGAGCTATGACCGTGCACTGGCGTTGGAGCCCAACTATGCCGACGCTTTCAGCAATCGCGGCAATGTGCTCAAGGACCTCAAACGTTTCGAGGATGCGCTGGTCAATTATGATCTCGCGCTGGCGATCAAGCCTGATTTTGCAGAGGCGCTGAACAATCGCGGCACGGTGCTGCAAGAATTGAGACGTTATGGCGACGCCATCACGTCCTATCAGGAAGCATTGCGCACCGCACCGGAGTACGCCGAAGCGCACGCCAATCTCGGGAATGCGCTGCGAGAGCTAAAACGCTTCGATGAGGCAATCGCCAGCTTCGACCGCGCGCTGGCGATCAAGCCGAACTTTGTCGATGCACTCGGCAATCGAGGCAATCTGATGAAGGAGAGAAAGAACTTCGATGAGGCGATGGCTGACTTTGACCGGGCGATGGCCATCGAACCCGATAACGGATTTTCCTTAGGCGCGAGGCTGTCCTGCAAGCTAAGCATTTGCGATTGGAAAGGGCTCGACGACGAATTTCGCAAACTTGCCGACTCTATCGCGGCGGGACGAAAAGCATCGGAGCCGTTTCATGTGCTGGCCACGCCTTTGTCCGCGGCGATGCAGA
>DATARE010000266.1:0-8904 GCA_036264295.1 Micropepsaceae bacterium
GCGGGGTAATGCCGCTTGAACCAGCGGTCGAGGCGCAAACCCGCTTCGTCTTGCGCGACAGGCGTGGTGATGCTCATGCGAAACTGCGCACCAGCCAGAGGCCGGCAAACAACGCGCCCACCGACAGCAGCACCGAAGCGATCATGTAGATAGCCGCGCCAGCCCAATCTCCGCGCTCGATCAGCAACGCCGAATCCAGCGAAAATGTCGAAAAGGTGGTGAAGCCTCCCAACATGCCCGTGGTCAGGAACGCGCGCATTTCCATGGTGTAATTCAGCTTCAACGCTCCCAATTCGACAATGATCCCCATGATCAATCCGCCCAGCACATTGACGACCAGAATGCCATAGGGAAACGCAGAGCCGGTAACGCCGTAGATGCTCGACGACAAAAAATGCCGCGCGAGCGAACCCGCCGCCCCGCCAACCGCAATCGCGAGAAGAACCCCGAACTGCATCGATCCATCATGCCAAGGAACACGGGCGAAGCCTTATCATTGCTCCGCCCGTCTGCAAATGCGGTCCCTATTCATTCAGCGCCGCGTTCAAGCCCCGGCCCCGCACCGCGATTCTGTCCACCCCGACGAATTTCAGGAAATCGCTCATCGGGTGAACGCCGGTATGGATGGAGACGATGGTCTCGGGCTGAATGCCCCAGCGTTCCAGATTGAACAGGAAGTTCATGTTCTGCGCCGCCACCGGGGGCTGTGGCTGACCCGCCGGCGCCGGGTTGTACATGTCGGCTTCGACCACGATTT
Organism: Micropepsaceae bacterium; assembly: GCA_036264295.1. Lineage (GTDB taxonomy): Bacteria > Pseudomonadota > Alphaproteobacteria > Micropepsales > Micropepsaceae > CAIYRG01. The sequence goes on from DATARE010000266.1 coordinate 758, forward strand.
TTTCCTTGGGCAACCAGACCATCAGCATGTCATCGGTGTGGTCCAAGGCTTCCATATGCATGATGTCGATGGAGCGCTCGCCGTCGGTGATGGTGCGTTTGTCCTTCACCAGCAGGTAATGCACCTGACGCGGCGCCAGCGACAGCCGGTCCGGCTGGACCATGCGCGGCCGCAGATCGAACACCACACCCTCGTAATAATTGAAATTGGATTCATGCGTGACGATAAGCGCATCTTCGGCGGCGAATTCCCGCAAACCGCCGGCATGATCGAAATGATGATGCGTGTTCACCACATAGCGGATCGGCTTGGTGGGCATCAAACGGTGCGTTTCGGCGATCACCGCGAGCGAGCGTTCCCCATCATTGGGTGCTTCGACCACAAGGGCAAAATCCTTGAACTCAATCGCCAGGCTGTTATAGGCGCCCCCAAGCAGCCACACACCCGGCGCCATCTGCCGCGTTGCCACGCGAGGCGGCTGAACGGCGGCTTGGCGTACCGCGTCAGGCACCTGCAGGGCGGCGCCCGCGACATTGGGCTTCACATCGGAGATTTGAATATCCAAACCAGGTGCCGGCGGATCGCCAATGCTCTGATGAAATTCGTTGGGGAATTTCACGCCATTGTAGTCTTTGTAGCCGCCTTGCGCCCGCAACTCCACGAACATGTCTCCGAACACGGGATTGGGCAGCCACGTCTGCACCTTGTTGATGAGATGGTCTTCATTGATCCAGCCATTGACCGGATATTTTCCAAACGCCTTGAACGAGACGATCGACACCTTTTTCATATTGCGCGCGCTTTCGGGTTGCACCGAAACGGTTGCATCCTTTGCCGCCAGCGCCGCCTTGATGAAACCATGCGGCGTCATGATGATATCCAACGCGCGAAGTTCGGCCTGACTCGGTTGCGGCACCGCTGCGTTCTGCGCATTCAAATCCCAGGCATATTTTCCGCTCACCAGGTTCGAGGAACGGCGCTCTCCCGCAATCGGACGCTGGCCGCCGCCATGCGTGGCCGGCCATGGCCCCTGCACGCGGACCTGATCTTCCTTCATCGACATGGAATCATAGTCGATGGTGCGGACATAGCTTTTCAGCTCGAAGCGTGGCCAGGTGTCATCGAGATTGGCGCCATAGGCCTGGCCCAGAACGCCGACATAGCCGGTCGCCGAATATTGCAGCGATTTGAGCTTATCGCCGCCCATCGCGACATTCGCCAGGGTGAGCACCGCTTGCGCGCTGGGCGCCGCGTTCTGGGCATTCAGAGGCGCTGCCGGCATGGCGCAAAGCGCCGCCAATGCGATGGAAAGCCATAATTTTCCGGCCATTGTTTCCCTCCCCTATGGTCCTTGGCGACAGTTTATCCGGTTCGCGCCGGCCGCGCCAATTGGGTCCGGCCTCATCCTGAGGAGCGCTCGCTTGTGCGCGCGTCTCGAAGGATCACTTGCCACCGCGCAGTTTGGCCCAATAGGCGAGGCGCTTCTCGATTTCCTTTTCGAAGCCGCGTGGACTCGGGCGATAGAAATTTTCCCGCGCCATATCGTCAGGAAAATAATTCTGGCCGGAGAACGCCTCATCCGTTCCATGGTCATATTCATAGCCCGCGCCATAACCCAAATCCTGCATCAGCTTTGTCGGCGCGTTCAGGATGTGCGCGGGTGGGGTCAGCGAGCCATGCTCGTTGGCCGAACGCTTGGCGGCGCCAAAGGCCGCATAGACCGCATTCGATTTGGGTGCCGTGGCGAGATAGACCACGGCTTGTGCAATCGCGAGTTCGCCTTCGGGACTGCCGAGGAAATCATAGACGTCCTTCGCAGCAAGCGCCTGCTGCACCGCTTGCGGATCGGCGAGGCCGATATCTTCCATCGAGGCACGCACCAGACGCCGCGCGATATAGAGCGGGCTCTCGCCGCCCGCCAGCATGCGCGCCAGCCAATACAGCGCCGCGTCCGGATCGGAGCCGCGAATGGATTTGTGCAGGGCGGAGATGAGATTGTAATGCTCTTCGCGGCTCTTGTCGTAAAGCGGCGCTCGTTTTTGCACGGCAATGACAAGTGCCGCGGTGTCGAGCGGCGCGGTCACACTCATGCCCGCCAGTTCTTCGGCGAGATTGAGAAGATAGCGCCCATCGCCATCGGCCATGGCGCGCAGGCTGGCGCGCGCGTCCTCCGTCAACGGCAGCGCGCGGCCATAAAATCCTTCGGCCCGTTTCAGCAACGCTTCCAGATCGTCATCGTCAAGCCGGCGCAACACCAACACTTGCGCACGCGACAGCAGCGCGCCGTTCAACTCGAAGGATGGATTTTCCGTCGTCGCGCCGACCAGCGTGATGGTGCCATCTTCCATCACCGGCAGGAAGGAATCCTGCTGGCTGCGATTGAAGCGGTGGATTTCGTCGATGAAGAGCAGCGTCCCCTGCCCCATGCGGCGGCGCGTGCGGGCGGCTTCGAAGGTCTTTTTCAGATCGGCAACGCCCGTAAAGACCGCGGAGAGCTGTTCGAAATGGAGCTTGAAGACGGTCGAGAGCAGCCGCGCGATGGTGGTCTTGCCGGTGCCCGGCGGTCCCCACAAAATCATCGAGGAGGGCCGGCCGGCGGCAATCATGCGCCCCAACGGCCCGTCCGGCGACAGCAGATGATCCTGTCCCACCACTTCACCAAGCGCTTTGGGGCGCAAGCGATCGGCCAAGGGACGCGGCGCGTCCTTCTCCAAACCGGCAGCGCCAAAGAGATCGGCCATCCATTCACCAGCTTTCTCAACATCCTATATTGTCATGGCCCGCAACAGCGGGCCATCCAGGCGACGTAGCCCAAATGACGAAGACCTACCACCTATACATTCTCACCAGCGCGAAGAACGGGACGCTTTACATAGGCGTCACCAGCGACCTTCCGCGCCGCATGTGGGAGCATAGAGAAGGTATGGTTCCAGGCTTTACAAAAAATACGGCATGAAAATGCTCGTCCATTTGGAAGAATTCGGCGACATCGGTCTTGCGATCGACCGTGAAACGCGCCTGAACAAATGGAAGCGACGCTGGAAAATAGAATTGATCGAAAAGACAAATCCAGATTGGAAGGATCTGTACGAAACCATCACTGGCTGAGCAGTATCACCTGGATGGCCCGCTGTTGCGGGCCATGACAGCCCGATCTTTCTACTGCACCGACAATTGCATCATTTGATCGCCGCGTTGGATGGACATGGCCCATTCATCATTCGCGGCGAGCGCACGCTTCAGCTGAGCTACGCTGGCAATCTTCTCTCCATTGATCTGCCGCACAATATCGCCTTCCTTGAAGCCGAAGCGCGCTGCCTGAGATCCACCCGCCACGCCCGTGACGACCACGCCTTTTGCCATCATGTCGAACTGCATCTCGTCAGCCAGGGCCGGCGTGATATTGGCCACGCGCGCACCCTGCATGGGATTGGTGCCCGCTATGATGCCTTCCTCGCGGCCGATATCGGAGGGAAGCGCGATCCGAACCATCATGTCGCGCATCGCGCCCGCGCGCCAATAGCGCACTGCCACCATTTCACCCGCCCGATGGGTCACGACGCGATAGCGCAGCGCGTTGGAATCCGACACCGGAAAGCCATCGACCGACAGCACGACGTCGCCTTTGGCAAGGCCGGCTTGTGCGGCCGGCCCGCCGGGATAGATTTGGGAAATCAGCACCCCGTCAGGCCGCGAAAGCCCCAGACTCTTGGCGATATCGGCCGTCACGGCCTGGCCGTCGGCACCCAGCCAGGGGCGCTTAATGCCCCCGCCCAGCGCGCCGTCCACCACCACGCGCGTCATGTTGGACGGAATTGCGAAGCCAATACCGATATTGCCGCCCGATTGGGAATAGATCGACGTGTTGATCCCAATCAACCGGCCATCCAGCGTCACCAGGGCGCCGCCGGAATTTCCGGGATTGATCGCGGCATCGGTCTGAATGAAGAACTGATAATCCGAGGCGCCCACATTGGAGCGGGCCAGCGCCGAGACGATGCCGCTCGTCACCGTCTGTCCAACCCCGAACGGATCGCCAATGGCCAGCACCAGATCGCCCACTTGCAGTTTGTCGGAATCCCCGAATGCAAGTGCGGGCAATTTCTCGCCATTGGTGTCGATACGCAGCACAGCCAAATCGGTGCGTGCATCGGCAAGGATCACCTTGGCTTCGAATTCGCGCCGGTCGGGAAGCGAGACGCGGATGTCCTGCCCGCCGTCAATGACATGGTTGTTGGTTACGATCACGCCATCGGCGCGGACGATCACGCCTGACCCCAGCGATTGCTCGACGCGGGAGCGCATCGGGCTTGCGCCAAAGAATTGCTGAAAGAACGGATTCACCGCCTGGCGAACCACACGCCGCGAATAGACGTTCACCACTGCAGGCGCGACTTTGGAAACCACCGGCGCGAAGGAAAGTTGGACCTGCGCCGCCGTTTGCGGCACTGTCCGTTCCTGCGCTTCGGCGCCACCCATCAACGCGACCAGGAATGCAGCCGCGGCAACCACCCACCGCATTGTCACCTCCGTAACGCCTCAATTTGACCCCAACAAAACGGCAGAATTCTGCCCGGACCAAGCCGCAAAATGCATATAAGTATCGTTCAAGCGCGGGGAAGGGGTACCATGCACAGCCTATTCTGGCTTCTTTTTCAAACCGGTTCGCTCCCTTGATGTCGCCCGATTTCTTTACCCAAATCATCCTCTACGGAATTCCAGTCATCCTGGCTGTCACCTTCCATGAGGCGGCGCACGGTTTCGTGGCGCTGCATTTCGGAGACGACACCGCCAAGAATCTGGGCCGCGTCACGCTGAACCCGTTCAAGCATGTGGACCTGTTCGGCACGATCATCCTGCCGCTTCTGCTGATTGTTTCCAATGCGGGCTTCATTTTCGGTTACGCCAAACCCGTGCCGGTCAATTTCGCCGGCCTCAGAAATCCACGCTGGCACATGCTTTGGGTGGCCGCTGCCGGTCCGGGCATGAACATGGTGTTGGCCCTTGTCTCGGCGCTTTCGCTGTATGGCGCCGCCCTGCTGGACGGAGAGGGCGCCGCGCTGGTCGGCAATCTGCTGCTGTTTTCGATACGGCTCAATATCATGCTGGCCATTTTCAACCTGCTGCCCTTGCCGCCTCTGGACGGAAGCAAAGTCATCGCGGCATTCCTACCTCCCGCTTTGATGCGGCCCTACCTGAATTTTGGCCGTTACGGCATGACGGTGCTGCTGTTGCTGCTGATCGTGCTGCCGCTGCTGTCGGCTCGCACCGGTCTCGACCTGGATATATTCGGGGTGCTGGTGCAGCGCCCCACCGAAATCGTAATGGATATGCTCCTGAACCTCGTCGGGCGGGCATAGCGAGCCGCGCCGGAAATAAAAAAGCCCTGATGCGGCTGGTCCGGCATCAGGGCTTTTTGATTCGTCGCGGCAGTCCTTTACGCGGCTTCTTCTTCCTCGGCACTCATCACCGGACCGGAATCCTTGCCCTTCGCCTCGGGATCGCGCTCGATGAACTCGATCACCGCCATGGCCGCGTGATCGCCATAACGGAAGCCGGCCTTCAGCACGCGGATATAACCGCCTGGGCGCGCAGCGTAACGCGGCCCCAGCACATCGAACAGCTTCGTCACCATGGCCGCATCCTTGATGCGCGACAATGCAAGCCGGCGCGCCGCCAGGCTGCCCTTGCCGTTCTTCGCCGCGGTCACCAGTTTCTCAACCACCGGCTTGAGCTCCTTGGCCTTGGGCAGCGTGGTGGTGATCTGCTCGTGCTTGATCAGCGCGCAAGCCATGTTGGCGAACATGGCCGCTCTGTGCGCGGAGCTGCGATTGAGCCGACGGCCGGTTTTCAAGTGACGCATGACATCTTTCCCCGTCCCTCATGCTTCGACAGGCTCAGCATGAGGATTTCATCCACTCCCCTCACCCTGAGCTTGTCGAAGGGCGAGGGGGAAACGATCAATATTGATCTTCGTAACGCTTTGCCAGTTCTTCGATGTTCTCCGGCGGCCAACCCGGCACTTCCATGCCGAGGTGCAGCCCCATTTCCGCGAGCACCGCTTTGATCTCGTTCAGAGACTTGCGCCCGAAATTCGGTGTACGGAGCATCTCCGCTTCGGTCTTCTGGATGAGATCGCCGATATAGACGATATTGTCGTTCTTCAGGCAATTGGCCGAACGCACGGACAATTCCAGCTCGTCCACCTTCTTGAGCAACACCGGATTGAACGCAAGGTCCGGCTTGGTCTCGTCGGTGACGCGCTCTTTCGGCTCTTCGAAATTGATGAAGACCTGAAGCTGGTCCTGCAGGATGCGCGCGGCATAGGCAACCGCGTTGTCAGGCGAGACCGCACCGTTGGTTTCCACCGTCATGGTCAGCTTGTCATAGTCGAGGATTTGCCCTTCGCGGGTGTTCTCGACCTTGTAGGAGACCTTCTTGACGGGGCTGAAGAGCGAATCCACCGGGATCAGACCGATCGGCGCATCTTCGGGACGATTGCGGTCGGCGGGCACATAGCCTTTGCCGGTCGCGACCGTCAGCTCCATGCGAAGCGAAATCCCCTCGTCCAAGGTGCACAGCACGAGATCCGGATTGAGAATCTCGAGATCGGACATCCCCGTGATCTGGCCGGCGGTCACTTCGCCCGGTCCGTCGGCCCTGAGCGTCAGACGCTTGGGACCTTCCGCATGCAGACGAAGCGCGATCTGCTTCACGTTCAGCACGATGTCGGTGACGTCTTCGCGCACGCCCGGAATGGACGAGAATTCGTGAAGCACACCCTCGATCTGAATCGCGGTCACCGCCGCGCCTTGCAGCGAAGACAACAGCACGCGCCGCAGCGCATTGCCCAACGTCAATCCGAAGCCGCGTTCCAGCGGTTCGGCGACGATTGTGGCGGTTTTCGCCTGTTCATGACCCGCATCGACTTTGAGCTTCTGCGGTTTAATCAATTCCTGCCAATTTTTCTGGAACACTGTCTTTCCTCATCGTTTCCCGGACAGACGCGAATGCTCTGCCCTATACGTTCGATGGCAAAACGCGTGTTTACGCGGATCTTCGTCTAAACTCTACGGCGCTTGGGAGCGCGGCAGCCATTGTGCGGGATCGGCGTCACATCGCGAATAGCGGTGACGTTCAAGCCCACCGATTGCAGCGCGCGCAGGGCCGATTCACGCCCGGCGCCAGGGCCGCTGACCTCGACTTCGAGCGTCCGCATGCCATGCTCCACCGCCTTCTTGGCGGCGTCTTCCGCGGCAACCTGTGCCGCATAAGGCGTCGATTTGCGCGAACCCTTGAAGCCGAGCGCGCCGGCCGAAGACCACGAAACCGCATTGCCCTGCGGATCGGTGATCGTGATGATCGTGTTGTTGAAGGTGGCATTCACATGGGCAACGCCCACCGCCACGTTCTTTTTTTCCTTCTTGCGCGCACGCGGAGCTGCTTTCGCCATTATTTGGTGACCTTTTTCTTGCCTGCGATGGCGCGCGCAGGACCCTTGCGCGTGCGTGCGTTGGTATGGGTGCGCTGACCGCGCACCGGAAGCCCTTTGCGATGGCGCAGCCCGCGATAGCAGCCAAGATCCATCAGGCGCTTGATGTTCATCGCGGTTTCGCGCCGCAAATCGCCTTCGACCAGGTAATCGCGGTCGATGGTTTCGCGAATCTGGATCACCTCGTTCTCGGTCAGGTCGCTGACCCGCCGATCAGGGGCGATGCCGACCTTTTCGATGATGTCCTTGGCGTGGGCAGGCCCGATGCCGTGGATGTAACGGAGCGCGATTTCCACGCGCTTGTTGGTCGGAATATTGACGCCGGCGATACGCGCCACGGGTAGTCTCCTTGTTCCATTGGCCCGCAGACGCGCGGACGGTTGCGTCGGAACTCACAAAAAATCCCGCCGCGAGGGCGCGGATTATAGGTACGGGTAACCTTTAGTCAATAGCTCAGCCCGATGGCCGAAACGCTTATTCCGCAAGCTCTTATCGAGCATTCTTGGCCCCGACCGCGCTGACCGCCGCCCGAATGGCGACGGCGACTTGGGGAATCGGCGCCATGCCGTCGACGGTCTCCAACTTGCCCTGGCGCGCGTAAAAGTCGAGCAGCGGCGCCGTGTTCTGATGATAGACACCAAGCCGCTTCTTCAGC
>DATARE010000137.1:0-1550 GCA_036264295.1 Micropepsaceae bacterium
CCTGTTGCCAATTGTGTTGATCCTCGCGCTTTACTGGTTTCTGGTACGCTTTCACGTCGCAGAACGCGACCGTACGCCGCTCGCAACCGTGCTCCTGGCCCTGGGCCTGATGCTGGCCGGCGAATTCGTTGCTTACGTGGCGTTCCCGCCCGATATCGTTACCCAGCTCAATGTTTCGCTGGAACGCCTGGTCATGCAATTATGGCCGGCCGGGTTGCTCGCATTCTTTCTGGCGGCCAATCCACCACAGCTTGCAAACATCCGAACACACGGCGCCGCGAAAGCCAAGCCTGCCGCGAAATCTCAGAAGCCGAAGCTGCGGCCCGCAGCGTCGAAACCCGCCCATCCTCCTGTGCGTTTAAACTAAGAGAAGACAACGTCCGATAGCTGGGGTGTATATGAACCTGCGCGAAACATTCCCGACATTAGCGGCGACGGTATTAGCGGCCTGTCTTGCGCTGAGCGCGCAGGAGCCAGCTCCGATAAACCCGCCTCCCGCCGATGGCCCGAGCGTCCCAGATAGCGCCGCCACGGCCGGCCAATTCCTGATTCCGCCCGGCACCAAAGTCCCGCTCAGCATGATCAACAGTGTCAGCACTAAGACCGCTAGCGAGGGCGAGCGTATTTATCTGGAGACAGTGTTCCCGATCCTGGCCAACGGAAAAATCGTGATCCCGCCCGGCAGTTACGTCGCCGGTACGGTTACCGATGTGAAGCGGCCGGGCCGTCTAAAAGGTCATGGCGAACTATACATCCGCTTCGACTCGTTGACCTTGCCGAACGGCGTGACTCGCGATTTCCGCGCACGCATCGGCAGCCTGGATGGCCGCGCCGCCGAAACACTCGATAAAGAAGAGGGCAAAATCAAGAGCGAGGGCAATAAGTCGGGCGACGTGAAAGTAATCGGCGAAGCCGCTGGCGCGGGCGCAACCGCCGGAGGCTTGGCCGGCGCCGCCGCGGGACATGCCGGACTGGGTGCGGGCATCGGCGCTGCAGCCGGAGCTACCGCCGGCTTGATCGGCGTCCTGGTTACCCGTGGCCCGGAAGCGATCCTAGCTAAAGGCACTACCATGGACATGGTTTTGGATCGGCCCCTCTCGTTCAATTCCAGCGATATCGATTTCTCAAACTCCATGGGACGGACTCGTTCGAGCGACGGCCCCGGGCCCATGCCCAGCCGCAAGTCGCAATCATCTCAGCGCCGCTGGCCGCTCTGAAGAGCGCCTACTGGAACTTTTGGGCTATTCTCCGGCCAGTAAACTAGTACTGCCGTCTTTGTTACTGCCCGGCTATTTCCCAACCGTCGCATAGGACCTACAATGAGAACCACATGGAATTCGGCGCCATTCAGGCTGCTGCCGGCGGGTGTCTGCTTCTTCTCGCCCTGGCCGTGGTGTGGCTGGCCTACCGACTGAAAAAGAAGAACAAACAGCTCAGGAAAGCGATGCGGGAGTTGCACCGCCGCGCCCAGGAACCAGCCCCGATCGTTGCGACTGAGAGGCCCATTCCGATCCAGCCGCGCAAACCTGAGCCAACTCCTACAGTGGATG
>DATARE010000148.1:0-2572 GCA_036264295.1 Micropepsaceae bacterium
GATCGCGGCGGGGCGTCCAGCGCGGGCGTGTTCGATCTCCGCCTCGATATAGTCCATCAGCCGGGGGAGCATGGTCAGCGGCGAAATCGCGATTTTTTCGAGATGCGTCGGCTCGGCATAGCCGGTGACGTAATTGAAGAACTGCCCCGCGTCGCGCCCCAATGCCGGATCGGCAGAGAACAGCGAGAGGTCCGTGTAAATCTTTGCAGTCACCGGGTGGTAGTTGCCGGTGCCGAAATGGACATAGGTGCCGAGCGTACCGCCTTCGCGGCGTACGACCAGGCTCACCTTCGCGTGGGTCTTCAGTTCGATGAAGCCGTAGACGACCTGGGCGCCGGCACGTTCGAGATCGCGCGCCCATTTGATGTTCGCCGCTTCATCGAAACGCGCCTTCAGTTCGACAAGCGCGGTCACCGATTTGCCGGCTTCTGCGGCTTCGATGAGCGCGCGCACGATCGGGCTATCCTTGCTCGTGCGGTAGAGCGTCTGCTTGATGGCGACCACATCGGGATCCTGCGCCGCCTGACGAAGGAATTGCACCACCACATCGAAGCTTTCGAAGGGATGGTGGACGATCAGATCCTTGGCCTTGATCGCTGCGAAACAGTCGCCGCCATGATCGCGGATACGCTCGGGAAATCGCGAGGTAAACGGCTCGAATTGCAGATCGGGCCGCTCGTCCAATATGAGCTGTTTGGTTTCGTCGAGGCCCAAAAGGCCATCCACCACGAAAGGCTCACGCTGGCCCATGTTCAGATGGTCGGCGATGAACCGCCTGAGATCGGGCGGCATCGATACGCTGCATTTGAGGCGAATGACCGAACCACGCCGCCGGCGCTTCAGCAGCGTTTCATAGAGGCGCACCAGATCTTCGGCCTCTTCCTCCAATTCGATATCGCTGTCGCGCAGGATGCGGAAGACACCCGAGGCGGCAACGACGTGGCCCGGGAAGAGGCGGTCGAGATAAAGCTCGATCAGACTCTCAAGCGCAATGAAGCGTGCTTTGCCCGATGCGTCGGGAAGCCGCACAAAACGCTGCAATTGCGATGGAATGGGCAGAAGCGCCGTCAAGGCTTTGCCATCGGCTCGGCGCGTCAGCCGCATTGCCATCACGAAGCCGAGGTTCGGAACGAAGGGGAACGGGTGCGCGGGGTCGATTGCCAGTGGTGTCAGGATGGGGAAAATTTGCTGGTTGAATTGCTCGTCCAGCCAATGCCGGTCTTCCGCACCCAGCTCCGACGGATCGATCACCACAATGCCGGAAGTGGCCAATGCGATCCGCAATTCGCGCCACGTCTTCTGCTGATCCAGAATCAGCTCGGCGGCCATCTGATCGACACGCGAAAGCTGCTGTGCGGGGGTGAGGCCGTCATCGGACAGTGTCGCCACGCCGGCATTGACCATGCCTTTCAGGCCCGCCACGCGCACCATGTAGAATTCGTCGAGGTTGGAAGCGGAAATCGAAAGGAACCGCAGCCGCTCCAGCAAAGGATGCCGAAGATTCTGCGCCTCTTCCAGGACGCGACGGTTGAATGCCAGCCAGGAAAGTTCGCGATTGATGAACCGTCCAGGAGATTGCAGCGACAATCCCGGGATCAGCGGTGCCGGCGCGTTTGACGCCAGCATATCCGGCGGCGCCTCCGGCCCGGTGGCCGTGACTCCGGCCGCGGCGATTTCCCTGGAGGTCGGGGCTTTGTTCATCGATGCGATTTTTCCGCTTTGCCGTTCAAGTGTAATGATTAATTGCGCCCATGTCATGACATGGCTCTGTCACGATGGGCTCTGTCATGATGGGCTCTGTCATGATGGGCCTTCCGCGTCCAACAGTTCAAGGACCAGGCGTTCCGTGATCGCGCGTTTTGCCGCCAACGCCTTTTCATCCACACGCGCGACGAAAGCCGCAATCGCGGCGGGGGTCCGCTCCACGTGGGTCACGATGCGATTTATGACGGCGGTTGGAACTTCAAGCTGGCGATCGGCAAAATGCTTGGCAACGAGCCCTGAGAGGAGCGCATCGTCGGGCGCCCATATGCCAAAGCCTATGAGCGATTGAAATCGCGACGTCAGGTCACCGATTGCGCTGGGCCATTCGCCAGGCGGTGCACGGCCCGTGAGAAGAAGCCACGCACCCGGCCGCTCGAACAGGGCCAATAAGGCGCGGTCGCACGCGGCATCGGGCGTATGGGAGTCGATGTCTTCCACAACCACGGCCATGCTGCCCAGTTCGGCCGCAGAAAGATCGCCGGCAGCGATGGTCTGAGCGTTCGCCATCCGGCTCCAGACCGCAGCGAGATGGGTTTTGCCGCAACCCGTTGGTCCGTACAGCGCAGCAGCGCGGGCGGGCCAATCGGGCCAACGCCGGATGAATTGCAAAGCCTGCTCGTTGCAGGGCGCCTGAACGAAATTTTCTGGCGTGAGTGCCGGTGCGACCCGGAACGGGAAAACGAGCTGTCCGCGCGAATTCATCCAACCCACCTGAAAACGGTCAGGATGTTATCCATGCAGATTCGGTTTCGGACAATCGTCCAGACGTCCAAACGCCTGGGGCGCTGCCGGCGTCGCTTAAACGGCC
>DATARE010000166.1:0-2349 GCA_036264295.1 Micropepsaceae bacterium
CAAAAAAACGGAGTGATGATGGTGAACGACAAGTCCACAAAAATCATTAGCTCGCAAACTATGACGCGAACCCTGCTCGCAGCGATTGGCTTGTTAGCCATCGTTATTTCGCCTCGGATAGCGCCAGCTCAATCCACGAAAGTTGCCGCCACCCCTCCGATGGGCTGGAACAGTTGGAACAAATTCGGCTGCGATGTCAGCGACAAGCTGATTCGTGAAATGGCCGACGCCATCGTCAGCTCCGGAATGAAAGACGCCGGCTATCAGTTCGTGAACATCGATGATTGCTGGCAAGTCGGCCGCGCCGCCGGCGGCTCCATCGTGGTCGATCCCGATCGCTTCCCCAACGGCATGAAGCCGCTTGCCGATTACGTCCACTCCAAAGGATTGAAGTTCGGCGTCTACACCGACGCCGGCCGCATGACCTGCCAGAAACGCCCCGGCAGCTACCAGCACGAAGCGCAGGACATAAATACCTACGCGTCGTGGGGCGTCGACTACGTCAAAATCGATTGGTGCTACGCCGACGGCCTCGAGCCCGACGTGCAATACCCGAAATTTCGCGACGCCATCGCGCAATCCGGCCGCCCCATCGTTTTCAGCATCTGCAACTGGGGAGTGAAAGCTCCGTGGACCTGGGGACCACGCACCGGAAATCTCTGGCGCACCACCGGCGACATCAGCGACAAATGGGACAGCATGTCGGTTATCGGATTCTCGCAAGACGGCCTGAACAAATTTGCTGGCCCCGGCCACTGGAATGACCCCGACATGCTCGAAGTAGGAAACGGTGGAATGAAGCACGACGAATATCTGACCCACATGACGTTGTGGGCCATTCTTGCCGCGCCCCTCCTGGCCGGAAACGACATCCGCAGCATGTCCGACGAAACCAAAGCTATTCTCACCAACCCGGACGTAATCGCGGTCGATCAGGACGCCAAAGGCGTCCAAGGCCATCGTGTTTGGAACGAGGGCCCTCTGGAAATTTGGGTCAAGCCCCTGGGTGACGGCTCACAAGCCGCGGCGTTATTTAATCGCGGCGAGTCTGCGCTTAAGATCACCCTGGACTTCAAGGCCATCGGCGGGCCAACCGCGGCAAAACTCCGTGACTTGTGGGCTCACAAAGATCTTGGGACAGTGCAAAATTCCTACACCGCGGAGGTGCCAAAGCACGGTGTAGTGCTACTGAAAGTGTCAAAGTAAAAGGGGCGCTTCAAGCAAGTAACGTTTTGCATCGATCGGGCAACTAATGGAAACAAATGACGATGCCTCCAACCCCGAGAACGCATTCCTGGCTACTCCGTACGGTATTACTGGGTTTCGCAGCGACGACTTCGCTGGCCTCCGCATCGCCCGCGCAAGACGCCGGTTGGCAAAAGGAAATCACAACGTGGCGGGCCGGTCATGCCGCGGATCTGCAAAAGCCGGACGGCTGGCTCGCCCTCGCTGGCCTCGAATGGCTCGAAACCGGCGACAACTCCTTCGGCTCCGCCAAGGACAACACAATCCATCTGCCTGCCAGCGCCCCGGAGCATTTGGGTGTTCTGCACCTGGAAGGCGAGACCGTCACGCTAACCCCTCCGCCAGGAGGCTTTCCAAGCGGCTTTCTAATTGACGGTAAGCCCGTGCAGGCTCAGGCCCTGCACACCGACCCCGATCACGACAAAAACAATCCGCGCTTGACCATCGCAACGCTGAATGTGTACGTCATTCATCGCGGCGACAAATTTGCTCTGCGCATCAAAGATGCAAAATCCGCCGCGCTGATCACGTTCCACGGACTGAAATGGTACCCGCCCAACGGCCATTATCGAGTTACAGCAAAATGGATGCCGTACAATCCCCAAAAGACCTATACGCTCGAACGCCTCGTCGGCGCCCCCTACCCCGCACAGATTCCCGGCTCCGCCGAATTCACCCTCGACGGTAAAACCCTTCGCCTCGATCCCATCCTCGAGGACCCCGCCGTCGCCAAGCTCTTTTTCGTGCTGCGCGATACCACCAGCGCCAAGACCACTTACGGCGCCTGCCGTTTTCTCTACACCGGCTTCCCGGACCACGGCCTCGAACAGCCCGGCGAGTTGGTGCTCGATTTCAATCGCCTGGAAAATCCGCCCTGTGCCTACACCCCTTACGCCACCTGCCCCTTGCCGCCCCGGCAGAATCGTCTACCGATTGCGTTACCGGTGGGCGAGCTGCGCTACCATGAATAGCGCAGCATCCACCTGCTGTGCGCTGGAAATCAGGGCATTGTGTCAGACAATAAACTTGGCGCATCGAGCGGTGCGCCCGATATGAGCGCACCCGATCTCTATGCAGCTGACAATGGCGGGCCGCAAAATCCCG
>DATARE010000170.1:0-9674 GCA_036264295.1 Micropepsaceae bacterium
TTCCACCGCAAGGCCCTTCACGCGCGAAAACTCACGCTGATTGTCCGTGACGAGCGTGTAGCCGAGGGAAAGCGCGTGCGCGGCGATGAGCATATCGTTCGCGCTGATGATCTGACCTGCTGCTTCCAACTGTGCGCGCAAATCGCCATATGCGCGGTCGGCCGGGGTATCGAAGGGAATGACCGACAGGCCGCCCAGAACGATCTCGAGCTGAGCTGCCAATCGGTGCGAAGGCTTGCGCGCCATTCCGCAGCGCAGCTCTGAGGCGACAATGATGCTGGTGAACAATGTCTCGCTAGCATGCAGGACAACACGACCGGCGGCCACCCCCCGAGGATTGCGCGCGAGATCGGACACTATGTTCGTGTCCAGGAGATAAGGCATCAGAGCTCGACCGGCTCCGCGGGCAGATCGGGAATTTCAGGAAATTCCTCCTCAATCGGCTCCAAGGTCGCGAGCAATTCCGCCAGGGTCTTTTTCCGTGCTGGCTCGATAATCAGCCGCTCACCCTCTTTACGGATGATGGCGTCCTCGCCCGGCAGTTCGAATTCACGGGGGATGCGGACGGCCTGATTGCGGCCGTTGCGGAAAAGCTTTACCTGACGCTCTATTCCCATGGCATATGCCATAGCATATGCCTCCTCTGGAGGCAAACTATGCCGCCCCGGCGGCGGCGGGCCTATTTCGGCCAGTACCCCTTCCCTAAGGATCTACGCCGCCTGCGGCATGTAATGCAGCGTCAAGAGTTCCGATTGCTGGCAAGGCACAATAGCGTAGGCGCGCCCGGTATCATCGCTGAACTCGACCAGCACGGTGTCACCACCGAGAAATTCCACAATCGTACCCACCTGCCCTCGCGCCAGACCGTCAGCCGGACGGTCGGCAAGCAGGGCCACAACATCAAGCACGCCCGCTGTCGATTCGCTCATCAGATCACCCAACACGTCACAAAACGCGGAGAATCCCCTTCGGTCCGTAGGATCCAAATGGTTTTTACCACGGCAAATTTTCCTTGTCGTCTGACCGTCACATCTTGGCTCCATCGCGTCCCAAACGCATCCCTGGCAAGTTCGGTTGCCTCGGCTTCGCAGGCGGCGCGCAGCAAAACATCGCGAAGCCATTTCGCATCGGATCGCTTAATACCCAGTGCTTCCTGAAACACACGCGCCTTGTGCCGTCCGCGCGGGTGCGCAGGATTAAGACAATAGTCTTCAATCTTTCGGATATCCAAAATGGCGCGTTCGTTCTGCGGCAATCGCGTCATCCGAGCCGTGCGCCTCGGATCAGATCGGCGGCTTTTTCCGCCATCATCAACACGGTGGCGTTGATATGGGCGGACACCAAATCCGGCATGGCCGACGCATCGACCACCCGCAGATGCTCCATGCCGCGCACGCGCATTTGCGAATCCAGCACGCAATCGTCGCCTGTCCCCATCGGGCAAGTGGAGGCCGGGTGATGAGCGGTGACGACCGTCCGCTTCAACCAGGCGTCAATGTCCGCATCGGTGCGAACCTTCTCCCCCGGTGAAATCTCGCCGCCGCGAAAGGGATCGAGCGGGGTCTGCATCGCCACTTCGCGGGCGCGGTGGAACCCCTCGCGCAAAGCGGGCAGATCGGAAGCCGCCGTCAGGAGATTGAGGAAAATGCGCGGATGCGCGCGCGGATCGGATGAGCTGAGTTTCACTTCGCCCCGGCTTTGCGGATGCAACAGCGTGGGCCGGATGCCGAAGCCATCGGCATAAGCGGGCTTCACCAGCGGAAACCACAATGCGGCCTTGGTGGGCGCACCCCGGAACATGAATTCGATGTCGGGAACGGCAAGCTCGGGCCGTGTCTTGACGAAGGCGTGCAGCCCGCCGGGCACCACCGTGGCAATGCCGGTGCCGCGAAAATGCGCCTGGATCATGCCGCGCGCCATGCGGTCGAAGCGCATCGCATCGCGGAACGGGCCGGGATTGGGGCGGCTGTACATGATGAGCGCGGCGACGTGGTCCTGAAGATTTTTTCCCACCGGCAAATCCACGATGGGCGCGATGCCGAATTCGCGCAAATGCTCGGCCGGTCCGATTCCCGACAGCATCAGAATCTGCGGCGTGTTGAAGGCGCCCGCCGAAACGATCACCTCCCGATCGGCAGCGGCGCGGACGGTCTGGCCGTCATGGACATATTCGACGCCGGTGGCGCGCGTGCCTTCGGTCAAGACGCGCGTGGTCAGCGCACCCGTCTTCACGCTCAGATTGGAGCGCTTCAGCGCGGGCCGCAAATAGGCCGCCGCGGACGAGGCGCGCCGCCCATTGCGGATGGAATATTGGCTGCGGCCGAAGCCTTCATGGACGCCCGCATTGTAATCCTGCACATGCGGATAGCCTGCGGCCTTGGCGGCCTCGATCCAGGCCTCGAACAGCGGGTCCTTGGTCTTCGCCCATTCGACACCCATGGGTCCGCGCCCGCCGCGGAACGCAGTCTCGCCGTCCTGCCAGCTCTCGACGCGTTTGAAATAGGGGAGCACATCGGCATAGGACCAGCCCAGCGCACCCATTTGCGCCCAGCGCTCGTAATCGCCGGGATCGCCGCGCGTGAACGCCATCACATTGATGGAGGAGGAACCGCCCAGCACCTTGCCCCGCGCGGCCTCGATGCGGCGGCCGCCCAACGCGGGTTCGGGCTCGCTGTCATAGCCCCAATCGAACATGCGCTTCTTGTGCATCATGCCGAGGCCGAGCGGGATGTGGATATAGGGGTGCTTGTCGGGTCCGCCGGCTTCGAGCAGCAGCACGCGCGCGGCGGTGTCTTCTGTCAGCCGGTTGGCCAGCACACAGCCGGCCGATCCCGCACCGACAATGATGTAGTCGTAGGAGTTCTCAGACATTCCGCTGCGGGTATCCCTATCAATGCCATGGCCCGGCGTGCCCGGGCCATCCAGCCGGCGCGTGTCCACGCGCCCAATGACTCACGCCGGTTTCAGATCCGCGAGAAAATCATCCAATAGACGGGCGCTACATGGATGGCCCGGTCAAGCCGGGCCATGACAAATTGGAACTGACATTTTTGTTGTTCCATGTCCTATTTTGCCAATTGGGCGGCGCGGGCGACGATGGGTTTCGGCGCGCTATAGGCGGTCTTCAACAGATCGGCGATCTGGCTGCCCGTCAGCGGATCGATCTCCAATTGCAGCTTCGAACTTTCCGCGATGAATCCGGGATCCTTCAGCGCCGCGTCGAACGCTTGCCGCAGCGTGGCCACACGATCGGCCGGCACGCCCGGCGGCATCGCGAAGGGCCGCCCCATTTCCTGCCGGATCAGGATCAGTTCGAGCACCTTTTTGCTGTCCGGATCGGTGACGAGATCGATCGCGCTCGGCACGTTCGGCAAATCCTTCAGCTTCTCGAGCCCGATCTGCAGGATGATGTTCAGCTTATGATCGCGGAACCAATCGGGGCGCATCGTCTTCAGCGTCGAATAGGACAAGCCGCACACGCCATCGACCTCGTGCCGCTCCAGCGCCAGCGTGACACCCGAGCCTTCGGTATAGCCGCCGATCACTTTGAACTTGGTGCCGAGGAATTGATTGACGATTTTCGGCATGATCGCCGAATTGCCCGTGGCGCCGGATGCGCTCACCGGCACTTCGCGGATCTTGGCCTGCTCGATGCGGGTGATGGGGCTGCCCTGCCAAGTGACGCAGATGTTCTCCAGCTTGCCCATGCTGCCGAGCCAGTTGAATTTCTGCGCCTCGAAGCGGCCGGCTTTTTCGCCGAACAGCGGATCCATGGCAACGCCATTGGTCAGCGCGGCGAAGGTCAGCCCGTCCGGCGCCGTGTTGTTGTAGAGCGTGTTGGCGGCGATCAGCCCGCCCGCGCCCGGAACGTTCTTCGGCACGATGGTCGGGTTGCCGGGAATATATTTCGGCATGTAGCGCGCCAGCGCGCGCGCATAGGTGTCATAGCCGCCGCCCGCGCCGCTCGCGATCAGCATCACGATCTGCTTGCCCTTGTAGAAGGGCTGCGGGGCTTGCGCGGCGGCAGGCAGAATCGCCAGCGCCGCCGCAACGGCGAAAGCGAGCACACGGCCGAGGCGGCCACTCATCCGTTTGGCCTCATCCTGAGGAGCCCTTTCGCTGCGCTCCTTCGAGATGGCCGCCACAGGCGGCCTCCTCAGGACGAGGCGAAAGGGCGTCTCGAAGGACGGCCAAACGGATTTGGTTGTCATCCCGGAATCATCTCCGACAGCAGCCGCCCATAACCCATCACCGGATGGTTGATCATCAGCCGCCGCTGGATTTCCCAGCAGCGCGCCGGAACCGGATGGATCACAGGCACGCCAAGGTCGCGCTCCAGCATGTCGATGATGCCCATCACGCGCCAGCCGGAGCCCAGCAGATAAATCCCTTCCGCTTCGTTGCGGTGTTTCAGGAAGATCTTCTTCACATGCGAATACACCTGCTCGGCGGAGAGATTGCCGACATCCTGGAATGGCACATCGATTCCCTCCAGGCCCAGCACATCGAAACCCGCATCCACGAAATAGCGTCCGAACGTCTCGTTGATCTTCCCGGAGAAATAGGAGGCGCCGATGAAGCGCTTGATCTTCAGCGCCTGCAGCGCACGGATATGGTTGGTGCCCGACGTGAAGATCGGGATTTTGTATTTCTTCTCCCATTTCTTGATCAGCTCGGCCTCGCCGGCATAGCCCAGAACCATGAAGGGCGGCGCGCCTTCGGGGTGGATCAGATCCACCTCGTGATCGGCAAGCTTGGCAATCAGCGGCTCATAATGGGGAATGATCGTGGTGAATTCTTCGCGCGCGCCACGCTGGATATCCAGGAACAGGGGAATGATTCCCACGCCTTCCGGCAGGATTCGGCACAATTCCTCGACAGAACCGGGGCGCATGGTCGGTTTGATGTTGCCGACGACGCCGCGCCAAGATGTAAAAGCCAAATTCGTCCCCTTTTCAAAACGTTGCGTAATATCACGCCGAAATCAGGATGCGCGTGCAAAGCGACTCTCTTGAGCGCGGCTTTTCTTTACCGGAGCAGCTTGTAATGCTTCTCTCACGGCGTCAGGCTTCCGATCAATAACCATCAGATAGGCGCGCACGGCGCCATCCGGGTGGGATCGTCCCTGTTCCCAATCGCGCACGCGCGCAGGGTTGAACCCGAACTGCGCCGCAAATTCCAGCTGGGTCAAACCGACTTTCTTGCGGATCGTTTTGACATCCACATCGGCAGGAACATGAATGCGATATGTTGAAGGATCGGCCTTGCCCTCGGCGAGCGCAATCGCTTCATGCAATCCTTCAGCGATGTCGTCGAACAGACGCTTCTTGGCCATGGTGCAGTTTCCTTTGGTTCTTCCGATACGTTTCACTAAGTTGAGCGGTGAGTTTTTTCAGGTCGTTACACTCGGCCTTCGTCAAATTCGCGCGTTCGCCCTTCGCATAGACCGTGATCAGGAACAGCGGAATTTCTCTGCCGCTGTAGAAGGTGATAACGCGATAACCGCCGCTCTTGCCTTTGCCACGCCCTGCAAGCCGAAGCTTCCGGCAGCCGCCCGTTCCGGGCATTTCATCGCCGGCTTTCGGATTGGATGCCAGCTCGCCGATCAGGAGGGAGACACCATCTGCCGAGAGCCCGCAGCGCTCGCTGGCACGGATAAAGCTGGCGAGTTCCACCACCGTCCGCATGGGCTAATGTACGGAAATTCCGTAGTCTTGTCAAGCCTGAATACGGGATTTCCGTAGTTGGGCGCCTTGTTGCTCCATTGTTCCTTGTATAAACCCGCATCACAGCCATTGCATCGAAGAGCCGATATGGGCCGATACCGTTTGACCGTGGACACCGGAGGCACGTTCTCCGACTTCGTCTATTGGGACGAAGACCGCAACGAGATTTCCGTCGCCAAACTGCCCTCCACCCCTGACGATCCGTCACGGGCGATCCTCGCCGGTGTGACCGTCCTGTTGGATCGGGGCATCGCGCCCGGCGATATCGCCTATTTCTGTCATGGCACCACGGTCGGAACCAACGCGCTGCTGGAAGGCAAGGGTGTGCGCACCGGCCTTCTCGTCACCAAAGGTTTCCGCGGCATCTATGAAGTGGCGGAGCAATGCCGCCCGCACGGTTCGGCCATCTTCGACATTTTCTACGACCGCCCGCCGCTGCTGGTATCCCCACACCTGACCGGCGAGGTGGCGGAACGGGTGTCTTCCACGGGCGAGGTTCTGCTTCCTCTGGACGAAGCGGCCCTGCGCGCGACCGTGCGGGCCTTGCGCGACGAGGGTCTGGAAGCTATCGCGGTGTGCCTGTTGTTTTCGTTCCTGAAGCCGGAGCATGAACAACGGGCGCGTGCCATCATCGCCGAAGAAATCCCCGGCTGTGCGGTGTCGCTGTCTTCCGATGTCGTGCCGCAGATCCGCGAATATTACCGGCTCTCCACCACGGTGATTAACGCCTATCTCGAACCGATTCTCGCCCGCTATATCGGCAATCTGGAGCAGCGGCTGTCGGGTGCCTGGCTGACGACGCGCCAGAAATACATCATGCAGTCCAATGGCGGCATGGCGACCTTTGCGGCGAGCGCACACAAGGCCGTCGCGACCGTGCTGTCCGGCCCCGCCGGCGGCATCACCGCAAGCGTCCAGACCTGCCGCACCACCGGCCTTCAGAACCTCATCACCTTCGATATGGGCGGCACGTCCTGCGATGTCGCGCTGATCAAGGACGGCGAGGCCGCCGTGCAGAATCGCGGGCGGGTCGAGGGGCGCGATATTGCGCTGCCCATGATCGACATCAACACGGTGAGCGCGGGCGGGGGCACGCTGGCGCGGGTGGACCGCTTTGGCCAGCTCGAAGTCGGACCGCAAAGCGCGGGCGCCGTGCCGGGGCCCGCCTGTTACGGGCGCGGCGGGACCGAGCCCACCATCACCGATTGCAATCTGGTGCTCGGCTATCTTTCCGCGGACAATTTCCTGGGCGGCAAGATGCGGCTGGATGCCGATGCCGCCTATCGCGCGATACAAACCCATGTTGCGGAGAAATTGAATCTCAGCGTGCCCGACGCTGCCGAGGGGATTGTGCGCATCATCAATGTGAAGATGCAGGAGGCGATAAAGGCCATCTCCACCATGCGCGGCCACGATCTGCGCGATTTCCAATTGCTCGCCTTCGGGGGCGCGGGGCCGTTGCACGCCGGCGCGATCGCCGCCGAGCTTGGGATGGCCGGTGTGGTGGTGCCGCTCTATCCCGGCGTCTATTCGGCGATGGGTCTTTTGATGTCGGATGTGAAGCACGATTACATCCGCTCCAAACTGGCGGGGCTCGCCGGCGTGACGCCAGATGACATTGGCGCGGTCTTCACAGAATTGGAAAGCCACGCTTTGCGTGATTTGCGGGATGAAGGATTCGCAGCGAGCGAAATCGCCATCGAGCGGGCGCTCGACCTGCGCTATGCCGGACAAGGCTACGAGATCACTGTCCCTTGCAACGATCCGCTCGGCGGTGACGGCATCGCCGCACTGCGCGCCCGCTTCGACGACATGCACAAGCAGATGTTCGGCCACACCGCCCCCGGCGAGCCGGTGGAGATCGTGTCCTATCGGCTGCGCGGCGTGGGACGCGTGCCGCCGGTCGATCTGCCCAAACATCGCCCAACGGGGATGGCGCTGAAAAATGCGCTGCGCGAAACCCGAAAGGCGCGGTTCAACGGGGTCAATCTCGATTGTCCGGTCTATCAGCGTGAGCGGCTCGATGTTGGCGTGAGCTTCGCGGGCCCTGCCATCGTCGATCAGCTCGATGCCACCACGGTCATCCCGCCGGGACTCACCGCGCGGGTGGATGAATTCAAGAACATCCTGATCCTTCGAGACGCCCGGCCACCTCATCCTGAGGACTCCAACGGGACGCCGCCATGACCCTCGGCGCCATCGATCTGGAAATCATCAAAGCGAGCCTTTCGGGCATCGTGCAGGAGATGCAGAACTCGCTGTTCCGCACCGGCTTTTCCACCATCGTGCGCGAATCCCAGGATGCCTCCTGCGCCATCCTCGACACCAATGCCGATGTGATCGCGCAGCACGTCGTGCTGCCGCTGCATATGGGCGCGTTTCCCGCCTGTTGTGCCGCGGTGATCCGCGCCTATGGCGGCGACATTGCCGAAGGCGACGCCTACCTGATCAATCACCCCTATGAGGGCGGCAGTCCGCACGCGCCCGACATGGCGGTGATCACGCCGATTTTCTTCGACGGCGATCACATCGGATTCTGCGGCTCCATCGCGCACAAAAGCGATATCGGCGGACCAGTGCCCGGCTCCTGCTCCGGCCAGGCGAAAGAGATCTTCAACGAAGGCCTGCATCTGCCGGCGTTGCGCTATTACCGCGGCGGCCAGCGCAATATCGAAATCGAACGCATCATCGCCGCCAACAGCCGCACGCCGGAGCTGGTGCTGGGCGACATCCGCGGCCAGCTCGGAGCCAGCCGGCTCGGCGAACAGCGCATGGCCGAACTGATCGGAAAATTCGGCAAGGAGAATGCGCGCGAAAGCTTCGGCCGTTTGCTCGATATCGCCGAAGCCAAGATGCGCAGCTCCATCGCCGAATGGGTGGATGGGCGCTTCGAAGGCGAGCGCTTTGTCGATGATGACGGGATCGATCTGAACAGACCGGTGCGCATCCATGTCGTGGTGGAGAAGCGCGGCGACACGATTCGTTTCGATTTCTCCGGCTCCGCCGATCAGACCAAGGGTCCCGCCAATGTGCGCCCGCCTTTGGTGAAAGCCGCCGTCGGCTATGTGCTGATCTCGCTGGTCGATCCGTTGATCTTCATCAACAGCGGCATCATGCGCAGCTATGACGTGACGACGCGCGAGGGCAGCGTGCTGGATCCGCGCTTTCCTGCGCCGGTCAACACCTACAACGCGACCGTGCACGCCATGGTGGAAGCGTTGTTCGCGGCCCTGTCCCATGTGGTGCCGGCACGCGCGCGGGCCGATGGCTGCGGCAGCCGTTCCATCATCATTGGCGGACGCGCCACCTCGGCAGGCAAGACCTATGTGCAATATGAGATCGTGGGTGGCGGCGCGGGCGGTCGGGCCACCAAAGACGGTGCTTCGGGCACATCGGTGAACCAGAGCAACGCGAGAATCGCCTCCATCGAGATCATCGAGAGCGAGTTTCCCACCCGCGTGCAGCGTTTCGAGTTGATCCCGGATTCCGGCGGCGCCGGCAAATTCCGCGGCGGGCTGGGAATCCTGCGCGAATATGTCAATCTGGCCGATGCGCGGTTTTCCATCCGCTCCTCGAAACATGTGATCGCGCCTTTGGGTGCGGCTGGCGGCGGCTGCGGGCGCACCGGCGATCTGACGATCAATCCGGGCGAGCACGAAAAGCATCTGCCGACCCGCTATGCCGATTATCCGCTGAAGGCCGGCGATATTTTCCGCCTGGAAACGCCCGGCGGCGGCGGGCTGGGCAATCCCTTCGAACGCGAGCCCAAGGCGGTGCTCGCCGATGTGGCGCAGGGCTATGTTTCGCAGCTGCGCGCGGCATCCGATTACGGCGTGGCGGTGGTCAACCGTGGCGCGTCATGGCAGATCGATGAAGAAGAGACGGCGAAATTGCGCACGGGCAATAACGCTGTCATGGCCCGCAACAGCGGGCCATCCAGGGGATCGT
>DATARE010000189.1:0-15816 GCA_036264295.1 Micropepsaceae bacterium
TTGAAAATCCATTCTATGCGCTTGCACCGCCGGGTTTTCATTATCCGCTGGTGGCACTTGCGACCGTTGCAACCGTCATCGCGAGCCAAGCGGTGATTTCCGGCGTGTTCTCAATAACGCGTCAGTCCGTCCAACTTGGGCAATTGCCGCGCATGGAGATACGCCACACTTCGGCAACCGATTACGGACAGATCTATGTGCCGCGCGCCAACACGCTGATGCTGTTCGGCGTTATCGCCATTGTTTTGATTTACAAAAATTCGGATGCGCTGGCGGCGGCCTATGGCATGGCCGTAACGGGCATGATGTCCATCACGACGTTTCTCGGCTTGATCGTTGTGATCCGGCAATGGCACTGGAAACCGGTGTGGATTGCCGTCGCATTCGGAACTTTCATCTTCACTGATCTCACCTTCCTCGGCGCCGTGTCGTTGAAACTCGTCGAAGGCGCATGGTTGCCTATCGCCATTGCGGGGGGCGTATTCGTCCTCATGGAAAGCTGGCGCGCCGGGCGGCGTGTATTGTTGGAAAAAGCCTATGGTGGCGGCATTTCCACCGAGCGCTTTTTGGAACGTGCGGATAAGACGCCTATCCGGGTAGCAGGCACGGCAATCTTCATTACCCCTCGCATTGATGAAGTGCCCGGCTCGCTGTTGCACAATCTCAAACACAATCAGGTGCTACACGAACGCGTGGTCTTCCTGCGTGTCGATGTGCAGGACGTGCCCTTTGTGCCGCCGGAAAAGCGGCTGACTGTGAAGAAGCTTGGCAAAGGCTTTTACGCCGTCGAGGTGCATTTTGGCTTCTTTCAGACACCTGATGTGCCGGCCGCACTGGAGGGCGCCCGCGCCTATGGGCTTTCGCTCGATCTCGACGCCACTACGTTTTTCATTCGGCGTGAAACGCTGGTTCCGGCCCGCGCCTCCGCCATGCCGCTGTGGCAGACAAAGCTTTTCATCAAGCTCTATGCCTCGGCATTGGAAGCCGCGCAGTTTTATCGGCTGCCGCCCGGACGCGTCGTGGAACTGGGCTCGCAAACGGAAATCTAATCCAGCCTGTAAGTCAGCGTCTTGAGATAGGACGTTTCCGGCAGCATGGGATGAACCGGATGGTCGGGGCCGGCGCCCGCTTCGTGGATGAGCGCGGCGCCCCGCCCCGCGCGCGACAGCCCTATGGCGCATTCGAGCGCAAACCGCTCGGCCGGCATGTTGTGCGAACAGGAAGCGAGCATCAAAAAACCGGAAGGTGCGACCAGTCCCGCGGCCGCCCGCGCGAGCTTGCGGTAGGCGCGCGCTGCGCTTTCCAGGTCCTTGCGCGAGGGTGCAAAGGGCGGTGGATCGCAAATCACGATGTCGAACCGCTCATTCCGTTGCGCCAGCCGTTCCAGCTCTTCAAAAACATCGCATCTCACAAAGCGGCAGCGTTCGCTCACGCCATTGGCCTCCGCCGCTTCCGCTGCAAGCTTTAGCGCAGGCTCCGACGAATCCAGGCACACCGCTTCTCGGGCCCCGCGCACAGCCGCCAGCACACCGAAGCCGCCGCTGTAACAATAGGCATCGAGCATGCGTGCGCCGCCGGCGAGGCGCGCGACAAAGGCACGATTGGCCCGCTGATCGTAGTACCAGCCGGATTTCTGGCCGGCGAGGGAATCGGCAAAATAGGTGACGCCGTTTTCTTCGATGGTCATGCGCGATGGCGCATTGCCGCGTACGGCGGCGACATAGCTTTCCAAGCCTTCCAGCGCACGCGCCGCCACATCGTTTCGCAGGATGACACATTCCGGCGCAATCACCCTGTCCAGCGCCGCCAGCATCGTGTCCTTCAACCGCTCCATGCCGGCGGTGGTGATTTGGACCACGCAAGAATTTCCAAACCGGTCAATGACGAGCCCGGGAAGCCCGTCCCCTTCCGCGTGGACGAGGCGATAAAACGGCACATCGTAGAAACGTTCGCGCAGATGAACCGCATGGCGGAGTTTGGCTGCGAAAAAGTCGCTATCGATGTCCACATCCGGCTTGGCCAGTATGCGTATGCCGATCAAACTATGCGGATTGAAATAGCCGGTGCCGAGAACCGCTCCGCCTTCGTCTGCCAGTCCAACCAGCGTACCGGGTGGCAGCGCCTTCGCCCGTTCATCCATGGTGATTTCGTTGGAAAAAACCCATGGCGCGCCTGCGCGGACCCTACGTCCCTCTTTCGGTTTCAATCTTATGATGGGTCGTTTGCTCAAAACTTTGGCCGCTTGCTTTCGGAAGGTCTGGCTTTGATATAGAGAACCCCAGACCGTGGGAAGCGATGCAGCGCCCTGGAGGGGCAAATTCCGATCATGACCAGCCGACCGCCTTTGCCGCCCTTTACAGCCGAAACCGCCGCGCAGAAAGCACGAATGGCCGAAGATGCCTGGAACAGCCGCGATCCGGCTCGCGTGGCGCTCGCCTATACCGAGGACAGCCGCTGGCGTAACCGCAGTGAATTTTTCGAAGGGCGGGAAAAAATCGTCGAATTCCTCACGCGCAAATGGGCGAAGGAAATCGATTATCGGCTGATCAAGGACGTCTGGGCATTCCATGAAAATCGGATTGCCGTTCGGTTCCAATATGAATGGCACGACGATGCCGGAAATTGGTTTCGCTCTTACGGCAATGAGCAATGGGAATTCGATGAGGGCGGGCTGATGCGACGCCGTGAAGCCAGCATCAATGATGTGGCGATCACGTCTGCCCAACGCAAATTTCTCTGGCCGTTGGGCCCGCGGCCTGCCGGCCATCCCGGATTGACCGAATTGGGGCTGTAATCAGGTCCCTGCCGGGCGCGCCCGCATCCATTGCGACAGCAGCCATTTTTCGCCGCGTGCCGGAGGCAAGCCGGCATGACGGGTGCGCGTGTCGACGGTCCCGTCCGTGTCCACATTCCAAAAGAAAAGCGCGCTGCCTTTGTGTCCTTTCCAGCGCTTGCCGAGGACCGGAAACTCGGTCTCGCCACCGTCGTAATCGTCATTGAGAGAAATCAGGAACGTCAGCACGCGCTGCCCACGCTCCGCGATATCCTTGGCATGGCCGGGCTTATTCACATCGAGAAAATCGAAATGGGGCAGGAATTCCTGGCCCACCGTGTAGTGAAGGATTGCGGTCGTTTCCAACGCCGAAAGCGGCAGCTCCGCAGCGACGGCCATGCGCGTGCGCAAGGCGAGAAACAGAAGATCGCTGTCTTCCCACGGAAAATAACAGGCGCTGTTGGTGCGGACACTTTCGATGCGCTGCCGCCCGGTTTCATGATCGTAGACTTCTGCCGGACCAAGCCTGTTTCGTGCCCGTTCGATCAGCCAATCGCAGAGCTCCGGCGCGGCCATCGCTTCAACGGTCGCAATGCGTGGGCTTGCGGAGAGAATGCGCGGCGGTGGCGGTGTCAGCCATCGGGTGAGGTCGATGCTGCGGCGCAAATCCTCCCAATTGCGCTGTGGCAAGGATTGGTCCCCAACCATTTCCCGCGCTCGGGTCCAATCGCCCGCAAACGCGGCGAGTTCGCGCCGCGCGAGCGTGTGCCCAAGCTGCGCGGATTTTTGCAGCCAATCGAGGGCCGCAGCCCAATCTGGAGGCGCCCCAATTCCTTGCGCGGCATACATGGCCGAGTTGTGCGCAGCCATTGCGTCCGCTGAAATTTCTACCGTGGATTCCATGTGCAAATGCTAACAGCGGCGAGCGGACACGCCAACGTGTCAGTTCGGACCCGAGGGTGTGCTGGAATCGGCTATACCTCGCGCGCTAGGCTGATGATATGAAAGCTCGTTCGAGGCTAGGGGAGGATTTCGTATGCGTTTGAATCGCAAAGTTTTCACACTTACGGCTGCTTCGGTGCTTGCGGTGGGCGGTGCGGTGGGATTGGCCGTGGGCGCGCCGGCGGCCGACAAACCGCCGACCTACAAATACGATCCCAGCTGGCCAAAGGAGCTTCCCAACAAATGGACCATGGAGGGGATTACCGGTCTTTTTGTGGACAAGGATGATCATATCTGGGTGCTGAACCGCCCGCGCGATTTCGATGAACGCGAGAACATGGCGGCCGTCAACCCGCCGGCCGGGGAATGCTGCGTAGCCCCGCCTGCGGTAATGGAATTTGATGTCGACGGCAATTTGCTGACGGCGTGGGGCGTGCCCAATTCCGTTCCGGGCTGGCCAAAATCCGAACACACGATTTTCACCGACCGCGCCGGCAATGTTTACATCGCGGGCGCGCAGGCCGGCGACACGATCCTGAAATTCAGCCATGACGGGAAGCTGCTGACCGATTTCGGACATCGCGGTCCTTCGGGCCCCGACGCCGGTAAAAAGCAGGACAATCAGCAGACGGATCTTCTGCTGCGCGGTGTCGCCGCGGCGACACTCGATGAAGATGCACACGAAATCTATATCGCCGACGGGTATCTCAACCGCCGGGTGCTGGTTTATGATTGGGACACCGGCAAGTTCAAGCGCGGCTGGGGCGCCTATGGCAAGCCGCTCGCGGAAATCGACAACAATCCGCAGCCGCCGCACGATCCCAAAGGGCCGCCGGCGAAGGATTTCAAATCTCCCGTCCATTGCGTGCGCATCTCCAAAGACGGGCTGGTTTATGTCTGCGATCGGGCGGGGGACCGCATTCAGGTCTTCACCAAGCAGGGCAAATTCCTGAAGGAATTTTTCGTCGCCAATGACACGCTGCGCGGCGGCTCGGCAGGCTCAGTCGATTTCTCGGCCGATCCAGGCCAGAAATATATCTTCGTCGCCGACATCGTGAACAATGTGGTCTGGGAATTGGAACGCGACACCGGCAAGGTGGTGGCCAAGATAGGCCACCACGGCCATCAGGGCGGCATGTTCCACTTCGTCCACGTGGCGTTCATGGATTCCAAGGGCAACCTCTATACGGGTGAAGTGGATTCCGGAAAACGGGTCCAGAAATTCACCCCGGTCCCTTAAGGCCGGTTTTCGCAGTTAGAACCAGGGCTCGGGGATGATGAGCCCTGGCTTTTGTGCGTGAGCGCAAAAAATCCGTGTGAGGACAGTGGCGCGTTTCCGCGAAATGAGCGAATTTGCGGGCGGGGAGATTCATCATGCCAAATATGTCGTTGCCGAACCGGGGTCCGGACGCCTGTCCTGCGCGCCCAATCCGATATGAGTCCGTGTTCGCTGTCGCGGCCGGCCTGACGCTGGGTCTCGCAGCCGCCGGACCAGCCATCGCCGGGGAGAACACGCAAGCACCAGAAGTCGTCACGATCACGGCCCGTCCACCCGATCCCGTCGGCAACAAAGCCTATTCCACGACGCTGCTCGACGAGCAGCAATTGCAGGTTTCCGACCAGCTGGATACGGCCCTGCGGCAAGTGCCCGGCCTGTCGCTGTTCCGGCGAAACACCAGCCTGTCCGCCAACCCTACCGTCCAGGGTGTTTCCTTGCGCTCCATCGGTGCCTCGGGTGCAGGCCGCGCGCTGGTCACGCTGGACGGCGTGCCGCAGAACGATCCCTTTGGCGGCTGGGTGATCTGGAGCTCGCTTCCTTCCGAAGACATCCAGGGGGCCGAAATTGTCCACGGCGCGGGCGCGGGACCCTATGGCGCCGGCGCGCTGACCGGCGTTATCGCGCTGACCGAACGGGCGGGCACGGGCGGCATCATCGATGCCGAAGGCGGCGAACTGAGCCAGGGACGCGTTGCCGGTTCCGGCAATGCCCAATTCGACAATCTGAGCATCGGCGCCAGTGCCATGTATCAGGCGGTCGGAGGTTGGGTGCCTGTCTCCGCCAGCCAGCGGGGAGCCGCCGATAAGCCCGTGACGCTGAAAGCCACGAGCGCCTCCATCCATGGCGGAATGGAAGTCGTTCCGGGCACGCAGGTCACGGGACGTTTCGGTTTCTATGACGAGCGCCGTGACTCCGGTATTGCCGGCGCAACCTCCCGCGCGAAAGGCACGACGGGAAGCATCACCGCGGCCAGTGCCGAACAGCCGGATACGATTGGCTGGCGCATTCAGGGCTGGTTCCGCGATACGGACATGTCCAATGTCACCTCGGCTGTCGGTGCAAGGCGTGCGACCGTGACGCCCGCCGGAAATCAATATGCCGTGCCTGCGCTCGGCTGGGGTGGAAATGCCGCATTGCGCGGGACCTTCGACTGGCTGGATTGGGAAGTGGGCGCGGACGCACGCCTCGCCGACGGCGAATCGCGGGAGCTTTTCAGTTTCACCGGCGGGCAATTCCGCTCCCGCCGCTTCGCGGGCGGCCGCACTTTCGTGGGCGGCGCCTATGCGGAAGGGGCGAGCCGTGTGGACGATTGGCTCTTCACCGCCGGTGTGCGTGCGGACTATTGGCAGAATTCCAACGGCCACACGATCGAGCAAACGATTGCGACAAACGCGATCACGCTGAACAGTCACCCGGCAGACACGAGCGGCACCGTTCCCACTGCGCGCGGGGGCGTGCGCCGCGAATTGGGCGATGGGCTGTTCATTCGCTCGGCAGCCTATGAAGGGTTTCGCGCGCCCACATTGAACGAACTTTATCGCGGCTTTCGCGTCGGCAACAACATCACCATCGCGAATGCCGCTTTGAAGCCGGAAAAGCTTTACGGCGTCGAAGTGGGCGTGGGCGACGACACCGGCTCGCTCACCTGGGATGTGACCGGCTTCTGGAACAAGCTTGCCGATGGCGTGACCAATGTCACGATCGCGCTGGGGCCGACCAATTATCCCGGCGTCGGGGTAATACCGGCCGGCGGCTCGCTGCTGCAGCGGCAGAATGTCGGCTATATCCGCGCCTTCGGCGCCGAAGGCGAAGCGCTCTGGCGATTGGACAATGCGCTGGCGCTGCGCGGCGCGTTTTCGGTTACGGACGCGCGTGTCAATGGTCAATCGGTCACGCCGCAATTGACCGGCAAGCGTCCGGCCCAAACACCGCGCATGACATTGACGGCGGGCCTGGTCGCCAATCCCTTCCGCAACCTGACTCTGGAAGGCGACGTGCGCTACGAAACGATGCGCTTCTCGGACGATCAAAACCTGCTGCGGCTGCCTGGCGTGACCACCGTGGATCTCAAGGCGACGTTGCATCTGACAGAGCGGCTCGATTTCTTCTTGGCCGCCGACAATCTGTTCAATGAGAATGTCGCGACGTCGGAAGGCAATGATGGCGTGTTCACGCTGGATGCGCCCCGCGCCATCCGGATCGGACTTGCCTTCAACTATAACTGATTTCCGCGTCACATCCTGCGGCGCAAAAAAACGGGCGGGTCAAATGCGACCCGCCCGTTTATAACGCCTGCCGCGAAGCTTGCGGCAGCTAAGACTTACCGCGAAGCGACCTGTTGCTTCAGTTTCGCAATGTCCTCTTCGCTGCGGATGGTCATGATGCCCATCTGATTGGTGCGATACACCGGCATGCTGATCTTCATCACGCCACTGTGCTCATCGACCGTCAGGTGACGCATCTCGGTGCCGCGAACCGGCAGTTCGAACATCGTCCATTTCTTCGTGGTGGGCTCATATTTGAAGATCTGGTCGTTGGTCCAGAGATTGCCCCACACATTGTGCTTGGAATCGACGCTGATGTGGTAGGGCTGCATCGACGAATCCGGGAACGGGATCATCTCGACCGCATTCGTCTTGGTGTCGATGCGGGCCAGTGTTGAGCCCCAAGAATTGCCGACCCACAGAACGTCGGCGGCCTTGTCCGTGCCCATGCGGCGCGGACCCTGCGCCCACGGATAGGGATTGCCGGTGGAGATGTCGGTGACCTTGCCATAGGCGGCCACTTCGGCCGGCGTCAGGAAGTCACGGATCTTCTTGTTCTCCGGCAATTTGATTTCGACCACCTTGCCGGTCGCGAAATCCGCTTTGCCGATGGTGTCGAAGCCCATCTCCGCCCAATACCCGTTGCCGGAGCGGTCACCCGCCGCGCCATAGGTGCTGCCCGTGCCATAGGACCGCTTGACGTCGGTGGTTTTGAACTCCGTGAACTGCAACGTCTTGGGATCGAATTTGATCACACCCGCCGGGGCAGAGGCCCAAATCATGCCCTTGCCGTCCACGTCCATGGTCACGGCGCCGCCAAGCGGCATCATGGTGTCGGGCGTGGGGTAGACGGTGATCTTGCCGGTCTTCGGCTCGATCTTGCCCAGGCTGCGGCGGCCCGGATTCACGTCGAACCAGAGATTGCCCTCTTGGTCGCGCGTGATTCCGTGCGTCGGGGAGGCGCGTCCGCTGCCATCCGCCCGCGGCCATTTGTAATAGGAGATTTCGCCGGTCTTGGCGTCAACCTTGCCCACTGTCACCAGGCTGTTGCTGCTGTTCGAGGTGAACCAGACATTGCCGTCGAAATCCATCTGATCGTCATGGATGATCAGGGCGGCCTTCGAAGGCGTTCCCAGGGCCCAGTTGCTGCCGTCATTGTCGGCATTGCTGGGCGGGAGCGATCCAGCGCCGGCGCCTTGCACCCGCGGCACATCATAGAGCGTCCAGACGACGCGAGCGGCCTCGCCGGAGGGACGGGCCCGTGTCGGGATGGCCGGCGTGGGGCTGTTGGGTCCGCGCACGCGGGCGAGATAGGCCGCAAGGCGCTTCTGGTTCATCTGGATGATCTGGTTGGCCGGCCGGTCCGAAGGCAGACCGCCGCCGATCACCTTCATCAGATCGATGATGCGGCTCCAGCCCTGTTCGTCGAATTTGAATTGCAGCGGATAGCTCGGCGTGTGGCAGCCATTGCAATTGTTATGGATGATTTGCTTCATATGGACGTCTTCGGCATTGCCCTCAGGCAGTGCGTCCCATACGAGCTCGCCCGGAAGCTGCTTCCACTTCGTTTCCGGATCGGTGATCGTCTTCAGCGACAGATCCTGCTTCTTGTTCGCTGACAGATCGACCTGAGTCTTGTTCTGCTCAAAACCCAACGCCTGCGCCCAGATGTTGTATTTTCCGGCGGCCATCGGCGGGAAATAATAATTGCCCGTCGAATCCGTGTAGACGCTGGTCGTGATGGTCGAGCCTTCACGCTTGGCGGAAACCACGATGCCATCGAGCTTCGTGTTATTGCCTGCCGATGTAATCGTGCCGCTCAAAATCTGATCGGCCGCCTGCGCAGACACCGTCATACCCAGCCCGGCCACAACCGCGGCTGCACTCGCCAAAAGCATGGTACGCATATTGGTCATGGGCTTCTCCTAATCCTCAGGTTGTCCAGGGCCGCGCGGGCGGGCTGCCGGAGCGGGTTGCACGGGGAGAGTTCTCACATACGCAATAACGTCATCGATGTCGGAATCTTTGAGGGCGTATTTCCAGCCCGGCATTTTCACGAGACCGTTCTGGATGACTTCCTTCATCAGCTTGTCATCGCCATTGGCGGCCGCCTTGTTGAGCGGCGGGCCATAGGTCTGTGAACCGGGGTTTTGCGGCAAATGGCAGACGTTGCAATTCTGGGTCAGAATCTGCCGGCCATGATTGAGATTTTGCGCCGAGGCCGTCTGCGCGCCAGCGACCAACAGGAACATGAGCAATGTCGCTCTAAGCTTCATCAGGCTCCCTCCTATTACTTATTTTTCAGAAGTCTAACCCTTGCAATGATGGCGGGAAAGAGGCCAGCGGCCCCAAAAATGCCTATTTTAAGGCGCTGCCCGGCCATGCGTGAGGGTAGCGGGCGGCAGAATTTCCTGTCGCCAAACCAAATTTCCGAACGATCTGAACGGCTTGAAGCAGAAATTTCAGTACAGCACCACCGAGCGGATGGACTTCCCTTCATGCATCAGGTCGAAAGCATCGTTGATCCTTTCGAGCGGCATGGTGTGGGTGATCAGATCGTCGATGGCGATCTTGCCTTGCATGTACCAATCCACGATTCGGGGGACATCGGTGCGGCCGCGCGCGCCGCCGAATGCGGTGCCCTTCCAAACCCGGCCGGTGACGAGTTGGAACGGCCGCGTGGAAATCTCCTGGCCTGCGCCGGCCACGCCGATGATGACGCTCATGCCCCAGCCTTTGTGGCAGCATTCCAGCGCCTGGCGCATGGTCTTCACGTTACCGATGCATTCGAAACTGTAATCGGCGCCGCCCCCGGTGACGTCCACCAGATGGGCGACGAGGTCCCCGGTGACTTCGCGTGGATTGACGAAATGCGTCATCCCAAGCTTTTCGGCCAGTGCGCGGCGCGCCGGATTGAGATCGACTCCCACGATCTGGGTCGCGCCCACCATGCGCGCGCCCTGGATGACATTGAGTCCGATGCCGCCGAGACCGAACACCACCACGCGCGAGCCCGGCTCGACTTTCGCCGTGTTGATGACCGCGCCGATGCCCGTGGTGACGCCGCAGCCGATGTAGCAGACCTTGTCGAAGGGCGCGTCGGAACGGATCTTCGCCAGCGCGATTTCCGGCAGCACGGTGAAATTCGAGAAAGTCGAACAGCCCATGTAATGCAGGATGGGTTTGCCCTTGTAAGAGAAGCGGCTCGTCCCATCGGGCATCAGGCCCGCGCCTTGCGTGGTGCGGATCGCCTGGCAAAGATTGGTCTTCGGATTCAGGCAATATTCGCACTGGCGGCATTCGGGCGTGTACAGAGGAATGACGTGATCGCCGGGATTGAGCGAGGTCACGTTCCTGCCGATTTCGCGCACGATCCCGGCGCCCTCATGGCCGAAAATGACGGGGAAGCGCCCTTCGGGGTCTTCGCCGGACAGGGTGAAGGCATCGGTGTGGCAGATGCCGGTGGCTTTCAATTCGACCAGCACTTCGCCGTCGCGAGGGCCGTCCAATTGCACATCGACGATTTCGAGCGGCTTGCCCGCTTCGAAGGCAACGGCGGCTTTCACTTGCATGGGGTCATCTCCGGAGCAAAATATTCACAAAAAAGCGGCATCCCCTCTCCCCCATGATTTTTGTGGGTTTGAAACGGAAAACGCCACGGATCGCCTAAATAACGGCACAGCGGGCAAGATGATCTGGTGCGAATTGGAGTGCAATAGCGGTGCAATTCGGTGGCATGCCGTGCATGAGCGACTCGCTCCTTCAGGTTCGGTCCAACCATGGAATATGGGAGTGCCGGCCAAGCATGAAACGCGGAGCGTTGAACACATTTGGAAATCGCTGCGTGTGTTCGCCAGCGCCAGAGATGGCTCACATGCCTCAAAAGTCCGGCTTCTCCGACATGGGCGTGTGGTAGTCGATGCCGAAGGGATTGAAATTGTTCTCGGAGCAGATGTCCTCCTCCAAGTTCCGGGTCACACGATCGTACTGCCGCAGCGCCTGCCAGGGCTGGTTGAAGGTGTCCGGGTCGTCGATCGTCAGCATGATTTCCAGCTTGGCGCCGTTCTCGATCAGCCGCCAGCGTTCCGTGACGTGCAGCTTTTCGGAATGCGGCGTGCGGTAATTGTCGATAAACGTCTTGTCATTGAGGCCAATCGTATCGACGACGAGCGTATCGCCCTCATAATGCCCCACGGATTCTCCGTACCAGGACGGTTTTGGGTTGGCGGAATGCGACGCGTCGAGCCGAATGTGGCGGGTTTCGTTGTTGCCGGAGAAGATCATCGTGACCTCCCTGGGCGATTGCAGGATGAACAAGGCGCCCCCAAGCAGCACATCGAAGCCTGGAACGCCGCCGGGCTGGCAGGCGGACCGCGCCGTGAAAGCGAATTTCCCGGCGAGGACTTCGTCATTGTCCTTCTTCATAATGTCTTTCGCCCATTGCTTCAGATTTGGATTGCCGATGTCCGAAATGCGTTGGGTCGGCTGTTTTCCCGGGGTGCCGTTGGGCACATACGGATATACTGGGTCTTGTCCAATCGGCATTGGCGAGCCCGGAACCGGAAGCAGCGCGCCGATGCCGATCCCGACCCAGGCCGTCTGGCCGGTGGCGGAAAAATCGGGCGGCGCGCTGGCTGCCATCACTTGCTGCGTTGCCGTTATTCCAGCGAGCCCTGCAAAGAGTCCCAGCGAGAGCATCTGCCGTTTCGTGTGAGGTTTGCGCATCGGTTCCCCTTCTGACTTCAGCAAGCATATCGCCGGTCTACGTCTCCGCCAACGCGGAGAATCCATCAAATGTCCGATTAGGTGATGGTCTCAACCGGCTATCGCCCCCGGGGTCATGTGCGACTGCGATTCGTCAGGAGCTGTCGCTTAAATCGCAGTTCGAGTCCTGAATGACCCGCAACTTTGGAATCTGCATCACAACCCCGCGCTGGTTTGGGCTCATTGTGAAAACCGTCGAACAAGCGCGTTCGAACAAGTTCACAATGGATTCGATCTCAATTCCATCATGCAATTGACAATGGCAATCGCAGGACATGCGCATATTGCTCCGGCGAAGATCCTGTTCCTTGCAACGCGACACTTGATCTCGATCAATGCGGGTCCGCATCGATTGGTCTTATTTTATTTTTTGGTATTGAGTCGGTTGGAGGAAAGTCGCATGGCCAGCAGCAATTCGTGGGAAAATTCCGGCGGATTTCCTGTGCAGCAATCTCCCACACGAGGTTTTTTCCTCGTCGCAGCGGCCTTGCTCGCCGATGGCCACACTGTGCTCGTCACCGGCGGAACGCGCACGATGGGTGGCGGATATATCGGTACGCGCGACGTCTGGCTTTACACGGGATCGTCGCCGATGAGTTGGCTCCCGAGCACCATGGTGCATGCGCGCTACGGTCACACTGCGACGACGCTGGCGGATGGCCGCGTGCTGATCGCGGGCAGTCAGGCTTACGACAGCAGCGCCACCTCTGCCGCAAAGACAGCAGAGCTGTTTGATCCGGCGACGAGAGCATCTGCCGCCACGGGCAATATGATGGAGGCTCGCGGCTGGCACACCGCGACCTATTTGCCCTCGACCGGACAAATCTTGATCGTTGGCGGTGAAGATCCAGCGCAGGTGAATAACGGCACATCGGTTCCAAAGAAAACGGCCGAGATTTACGACATTCATACCGGGACCTTCCGCTATACGAAGGGAACCGCGCTCACTTACGGGCGGAGTTGGCATACCGCGACGCTGCTGAAGGACGGGCGCGTGCTGATCGTGGGTGGCACCGGAACCGCGCCCGCGACCGGGCCTGTTACGGCTGCCGAAATCTACAATCCGGCGACCGAGGCGTTTTCGCCCGCCGGCGCCATGACGATTGGGCGTCGGCGCCATGCTGCGACGCTGCTGAATGATGGGCGGGTGCTCGTTGCTGGCGGGTATCCTTTTAGTCCAGCGGGCTCGCCGTGCGAAGAAGTCTACAACCCGGCGACGGGGTCATTTTCCCACGTGCCGGCGATTCAGAAGACCGTCTACGGCATGACGCTGAACACGCTGCCCGATGGCAAGGCGATCGCGGTGGGGGGAGCTGTAGACCCCGCGAGTTTCACGAATATGACCATCGACTCGCAGTATTGGATTTTCGATCCCCAAGCGAACCCGCCAAGCTTCACCCCAGGCGGAAATTGTCTTGAGAGCGTCGCCTTTCATACGGCGACCGCTCTTGCGTCGGGATGCGTCTACGTCATCGGCGGACACGGCGTGCTCAGCTCAATTCCGGCGTCGGGCATGTTGTACTGGCCCAATTTGGTGACGTTGGCCCTGCGGTTTCAGGGTACCGGATCCGGCTCGGTATCCATTCTGCCCGGCGGGACGATTTACCAGAACAATGCTGACGTGCAGGTGGCGCTCGGGCTTCAGGTCACGTTAACGGCCCAACCCAGTACGCCGTGGATGACAATAGGGTGGGTTCAGGTTCCGGGGACAAAAATTTCGCCGGCGCATTGGGTGAAGGCAATGTTCCGTCACGCCCCCACCTTCGACGGATGGGGTAAACTGGCGCCGTTCAACACGGCCAACCCGCTGGTCGTTCTCATGGACGCAAATCATTCGGCCAGTGTGAATTTCACCGATCATGTGACGACCACGAATTTTCCATTCCCGCATTTTTAAAGGGCGGATCGCCTTAATAGTGTCGCCGGCGAGATCGCCATTTGTGGAGCCCTGCGAGCCCGGCAATTCACAACCAATTTTGCCAGAGAAACGACGACAATTCGAAGATCTCTAAGAACCGCTCACCCAGAGGCCTGCGCCGCCAGGTCGCCAGGTCAATCTGCCGGGCCGTGGCGATATCGGCGTCAAACATCTTTTGATAATCCTGCGCCGCTGCGCTGCCCAGCACGATGGCATCGACCTCGTCATTAAAAACGACACTGCGGGGATCGAAATTCGAGGATCCGACTGCCATCCACACGCCGTCGATGGAAGCGATTTTGGAATGCAGCACTTTATTTTGGATTTCGTAGATTTTGACTCCGCCTTCCAGCAAATAGCCGTAATGCGATCGTCCGATCGCCAAGGCCATTTTCGAATCGCTGTCGCTGGGTAGCAGCAATCGGACATCGACGCCGCGCCGTGCGGCCCCGATAATATCTTCCTCCTCCTGATCGGTGGGCACAAAATACGCGGTGCTCAACCATATGTTTTTCTCGGCATTGCGGATGGCAGACAGGAGCGTGACATAGAAGCGGGGAATTTCCTTGTCCGGCGTGCTGCCGACAATCCGCACCATTTCGGTCCCTTTGCTCGGAACAGTGGGAAAGTATTTCGCCTTGTCCAGCGGAGGACCTTTCTGCTCCGACCAATGCGTCAGGAAAAGCGCCTGCAATTGCGCCACCACCGGACCGTCTATCTCAAGATCGGTGTCGCGCCAGGGCAGGCCGGGTCTATCTTCGACGCCCGCCGATTTTCCCGGCCCTGAACTCTGATATTCGGTGCTGAGATTGATGCCGCCGACAATTGCCCTGGCACCATCCACGACCAACATCTTGCGATGATCGCGGTTGTTGAGCATGACGGGATTCAGCGGATTGACCGGATTGAACTCGACGAGGTTTATCCCTGCATCCTTCAGTCGCTTGAAGAAACCGGGCGCGGTCGTGTTGGAGCCATAGCTATCGTAGATAATGTTGATGATAACGCCTTCGCGCAGCTTGGAGATCAGCAAGTCGCCCAACTGCTCGCCACCGGATTCCACATCTTCGAAAATATAATATTCGAGATTGATGGTCGCCTTGGCGCTCTTGATGGCGGCGAACATGGCGGCGAATGTTTGCGCGCCATCCACCAGGAGCCGTGTGGAGTTTCC
Source organism: Micropepsaceae bacterium (assembly GCA_036264295.1). Lineage (GTDB taxonomy): Bacteria > Pseudomonadota > Alphaproteobacteria > Micropepsales > Micropepsaceae > CAIYRG01. The sequence continues at coordinate 15,115 of DATARE010000189.1, forward strand.
GGCCACCAGTGGCGTTTCGGCTATCGCTTCTTCGATTGCAACATGGCGTCTGAGAATGCCCGCCTCGCCCGGCTCAATCGCGCTTCTGTCCAGCAGGGCCCTGCTTTGCTGGGCTGTCAGCGGACCTCTGGCGCCAATGATTTGCGGCATGCCTTGCGGGGGCGGTGTGTCGTCGACCTTGGGCACGAACGCGCAAGCTGAGAGAAGCGCGCAAGTCGCGAGGGCAGTCGGTGTCGACGATATGTACTTTCTGATCCGCGCCAGTATTCGATCGGTCCTTCACGTCGTGGCAAAGCGCAAAACTGCGCCTATTGGGGCTGTGCAAATTTGCACTCCCAGGCCACAACGCCGTCAGCGGGATATGGTTGCGCCCAAGTTGGGAGGGATCACCAGAACATCGGAAGAACAGCCATGCAGCGCCGCATGATGTGGAACGGCTGCAACTTGCGATATGGCTCTGGCGCGCCTCTTCGTACATGCAATCCGACACTCTAAGCGCAGGGGGCCATAATGAGCATTCACAAAAAAGGAAACACAATTGCGGTACATGCGGGAGGCATTATGGGTGATCCTGTGCTCACGCAAACAGTGACGGGACGCTGCAAGGGCTGTTGGGAGTAATGCGGAAGAAGCCGAATGAATGATGCGCCGTAACACCTGAGGCGAACATCCCACCAGCAATTATCCCCGACGCAGCGAATT